>JBOHCO010001451.1:0-1032 GCA_050698895.1 Streptosporangiaceae bacterium | reverse complement strand
GTCGCGGGCCCCGGCGCCCGGCCGGGCCGGGCCCCGGCGGCAGGCCCCGAGGGCGGCCCGGGCGGAGCCCGGCCGCAGGCCAGCCGGGAAGAGCTGTTCGGCCAGATCGCCATCTACACGCTGATGGAGGAGCGCACCAGCGACTTCGACCGGCTGGCCGAGCGGGTCGTGGAGCAGGTCCGGGCCGACGAGCCGGACACCCTGGTCTTCATCGTGCACGCGGTGCCCTCGGCGCCGATGCAGCGCATCCTGTACGAGGTCTACCGGGACCGGGCGGCCTTCGACTGGCACCGGCGGCAGCCCTACGTCGCGAAGTTCGAGGCCGACCGGCGGCCGTGCGTGCTGGCCACCAACGTGATCGAGCTCGGCCTCCAGCAGGCCAAGGTCTCGCCGTTCCCGTCCATCGCCGACCTGTTCGGCGAGCCCGGCTACGACACCTCCGGGTTCGAGCGCCCCGACTACACCCGCGAGTACGGCAGCTCCAGCGGCGCCGCGCCGTGACCGAGCACCAGATCACGCTGCTGAGCCGGCCCGGCTGCCACCTGTGCGAGGAGGCCCGCACGGTCATCGAGCGGGTGGCGGCCGATCTGGGCGTGCCCTGGTCAGAGCGGGACATCACCCAGTCCCCTGAGGACCTCGAGACGTACTGGGAGATGATCCCGGTCACCCTCGTCGACGGCGTGCAGCACGACTACTGGCGGGTCAGCGAGGACCGGCTCCGGGCCGCGCTGTGTGAGTAGGATCACGCGCTGGTCATGGGGCGCCGGTCAGGGGGCGGCAGCGCCGCCAAATGACCGCCGCGGCGGGTAACGCGAAACCTGGCCCTGGTCATGAGCCGGTAAAGGGCTGACCGGTGGCCGGCCGGACAAGCTGCCCGACTTTGTGCAAACGTTCACAAGGGCGTACCGTGAATTTCAGGAAGCACGTGCGAGCAGGTCCGAGAGCCTGCGCGGACGTGGCGTCGATCTCCACGGGAGTGCAGGCGCATGTCACGCCGGTCAACGTCAGCTCCGCGCAACGAGGCGCGGGGCA
>JBOHCO010001450.1:0-3137 GCA_050698895.1 Streptosporangiaceae bacterium | reverse complement strand
AGGGCGGCCAGGAAAGCCGCCAACGTATCGGCTGCCTCGGCACCGCGAGTCGCCGGGGCGCGGTCAGCAGGTTCGCCGGCGACCCAGGTCGTGACAATCCAAGCGCGCGGGAACAGCTCGGACGGCTGGCCTAGACGCTGCGGAACAGGTATCGGCAATGGGAGGCGCGGCGCCATGGCAGGCAGCAAGGCGTGCTCCTTGAGGAGCAGCTCGTCTGCGTCCTGAGTGGCCCACGGCAGGCGGACCGCAAGGTCGTCGCCGAGCCGCCACAACTGATTGTCCCAGCCACGAGCACCGAACGTCAGCGGCAAGTCGGCCAGGTCGGGGTGCTGTTCGCGAAGCAACTCGGCAATCAGATCCGCGGTGATCTCAGTGTCAGTGTCCGTCACAGAGGCAACCGTAGCCGCTGGCAGCGCCAGACTGGGTTACCGCATCTCGCCGGGCAGCAAGCTGTAGATCACGCTGTCGCGGCGGGCGCCCTTGAAGGGCACGTAGGAACGAAGAACACCCTCACGGGAGAACCCGCACCGGTCGGCGACCTGCTGAGACGCCTCATTGTCGGGACTGCAAGTCAGCTCCAGCCGGGCCAGTCCCAGCTCCGCGAATGCCCACCGGGCGAGCAGCCGGACCGCAGCTGTCGCAAGACCCCGGCCGCGAGCCCCTGGGGCGAGCCAGTACCCGACGGCCGCGCAGCCCTGATCGAGACGAACCTCCTGCAGGGCCACATTGCCGAGCACCACATCCTGGTCGCTCGGCTCGGCCAGCGCAAAGCTCAGTCCCTCGCCACGCAAGCGGGCCTGTTCCTGCTCAGCGAGATAGTCGCGCGCATCCGTCTCGGTGTACGGAGCAGTCCGCCACGAGAACCGCTGCATCACCGGGTCGCCGAACGCCGCCACGATGCCCGGCACGTCGGCCTTGTCCCACGGACGCAGCAGAACCCCATCGCCAGCCAGTGGCGGTACCGGGAACCAAAGCTCGGCCATGTCGAGACGATCTCCTTTAACAGGCGCGCGAGGCTAGCTGACGTTGGCCGCCAGCTCCTCATAGGCAGGCTCGAGCTCGGTCCACCGCGCGTCGGCGTCGCAGCGCTCCCGCCCGGCCAGGTGGGCGGCAAGATCTTCGACATGGACCTGGATCCCGGCCCCGTAGGCGGCGAGCAGGTGCACGGGCATGCCCCGTTCCTCGAGGACCAGGATGGTCTGGTCGCCGTCGGCGGCCAGCGTGGCCTCGATGACATGCTCGTCCCGGTCCTCCTCGGCGTTGATGACCAGCAGCCGCCGCGGTGGCTCGCACACTTCCACGCGCCCGGTACCTTCCCATCCGCTGGCATAGAACCGAGCGCGGTACTGGCCGCCGAGGCGGAAGTCGCCCTCGAACTCGCCGAGCCAGCGGGCCAGGCGACGGGGATCGGTGAAGGCGGACCACACGTCATCGATGTCGGTGTCGAAGCGGTCCTCCATGCGCACGACGCCCTTGCCGTCCGCTGATCGCAGGGTGCCCAGGATGCGAGCGCCCGGACGTGCGTTGCTGGTCATCTCGTGCTCCTTCGTTGGCGCTTCCCCCGGGCGATCTCGGTGTGCAGGGCATCCATCCGGTGCTCCCACAGGGCCCGGTACCGGCCCAGCCATTCATCGACCTCCGCGAGCGGCGCGGGGCGAAGACTGTAGACCCGCCGCTGCGCCTCCTGACGGACCTCGACAAGCCCGGCCTCTCGCAGCACGCGCAGGTGCCGCGATACCCCCGGGCGGGCAATCGGCAGCAGCGCCGCCAGTTCACCCGCGGTGGCCGGACCGCCGGTCAAGGTCTCCAGCATCGTCCGCCGGCTCTCGTCCGCCAGCGCCCGCAGAACAGCTTCCACTCTACTTATGTACCAAAGCAGTTACGTAACTGTCAAGGTACATAAACGGCGCAGGCTGTCCTGGTGGAGTGCGATAGAACAGAGTCCGTGACCAGCGAAGCAGCCCGCATCCGTCGCTATCAGCCGGGTGACCTCGACGAGCTGTACAGCATTTGCGTGCAGACCGCGGACGACGGCCAGGACGCCACGTCGCTGTTCCGTGACCCCCGGCTGCCGGGACACGTGTACGCGGCGCCGTACGCCATCTTTGAGCCGTCGCTCGCCTTCGTGGCCGAGGACGCAGGCGGCGTGGCCGGCTATATCGTCGCGGCGCTAGACAGCCGGGCCTTCGAGCAGCGTCTGGAGCGTGACTGGTGGCCAGCACTGCGGGCCAGCCATCCGGAACCGTCGCGGGATCTGGCTGAGGGCTTGTCGGCGCAGGAGAAGTCCGCGTTGCATGCCATCCATCACCCGTGGGCTACGCCGGACGAGATGGCCCGGGGCTTCCCGTCGGAGCTGCACATCAACCTCGTCCCGCGTTTGCAAGGGCAGGGGACGGGGCGACAGCTGATGACGACGGTGATCTCAGCCCTTCGTGATCAGGGTTCAGGCGGACTGCATCTGCACGTCAGCCTGGGCAACCAGCGGGCGGCCGCGTTCTACCAGCACCTCGGCTTCGCCGAGCTTCCGGCGGACGACGTGCACGTCTTCACCATGGACCTCAGGGGACCTTGCGCAGCGTCACATCCATCGAGGGGGCCCAGCTGAGGCCGTCGGCGCTGGCCTCATGACGGGCGACCTGGGTCATGCCGTTACCGGTGATCGTGACGGTGCAACGGGTCCGGTCTCCGATCCACCTGAGCACGTCGCCGTCGATCTCCAGCCGTGAGCGGTGAACGTTGCCGAAGCTGTCGTAGAACGTGGAGTCGTACGCGTCGCCCTCATTGATCCACCTGCCGATAAGGACGGCTAGGCCGACCCGGCGGTCTCGACATCGCGGTGCGCCACACTGGCCGGGTGAGCGACGCATCCACCGACGCATCCACCGACGCATTCACCCAAGCGATCAGGAGCCTGGACGAGGAAGCTCTCCAGCTTCTCTACGGGCGCTGGGACCCGCTGGAGCCAGGGCGGGTAGCGAGCCTGCTTTCCGGGTCGGCTGTCCGCTGGTGTGTGGCCGGCGGCCGCGCCGCCCGGGTCGGCGCTCCCGTGCGTCACCATGATGATACGGATGTGCTGGTCAGAGCCGACGACCTCGGCGAGCTCCGGAACGTTCTGGCCGACTGGCACCTCTGGGAGG
>JBOHCO010001449.1:0-20106 GCA_050698895.1 Streptosporangiaceae bacterium | reverse complement strand
CGCAGGTGAGCGCGCCTGGCGCCGCTGGTGGTCGGTGTGGGTGTCCCGTCGCGTACCGCCCGGGGTATCCAACGGGACACCCACAAGGCGATCATGAGGACGAGGACAACCCGCCCGTCATGCGGGCTTCATGATCCCGGAAATCGGTCCGCGATAGTCGCGGACGGCTTTCCGGGATCATGAACTGATCATGAACCCCCGCCTTCCGGCGCGGCCGCAGCACGAGATCCGGCCGCCCGCCACCCCAGCGCCGCCCTGGGCCGCCTTGATGGCCCGCCTGGCAGCGACGCCGGGTGGGCTAGTCGGGGGCGGACTCGATGACGCGGCCCTTCCACTCGCCGCCGCGGCCCGCGTGGTGGCGGCGGGCCGAGTCCGCGGTCATGGCCGCGTACATGGCCGCGATCAGCGGCAGGCCGGGGGCGCGCAGCGGCGACAGCCGGTAGAGCCGCAGCATCGGCAGGTAGCTCACCGTCATCAGCGCCCAGCCCGCCAGCCCGGCCGCCGCCAGCCACCAGGCCGTGGCCCCGCCGCCCGTCGCCGCCCAGGCCAGCCCGGCGATGGCCGCCGCGGGCGGCAGCAGGTACAGCCAGGTCAGCCCGAGGACCGTGCCGAGGACGGCCGCGGGGGAGTAGCGCAGCTGGGTGTAGGCGCTTCGGGCGACCATGTTCCACAGCTCGGACAGCTGGTCGTAGGGGCGGGTGCTGGTGACCTCCGTGGTCAGCCCGAGCCAGGTGCGGGTCCCGGCCCGCTGCTTGATCAGCCGGCCGAGCGCCACGTCGTCGATGCGCGCGCCGCGGATCTCGGCCAGGCCGCCCGCCGCGGCCAGGGCATCCCGGCGCACCAGCATGCAGCCGCCCGCGGCCGCCGCCGTCCGCCCGGCCCCGTTGACCCGCCGGAACGGGTAGAGCTGGGCGAAGAAGTACACGAAGGCGGGCACCAGCACCCGCTCCCACCCGGTGTCGGCCCGCAGCAGGGCCATCTGCGAGACCAGGCCGCGCCGTCCGTCCGCCGCCGCCCGGACCAGCCCGGTGACCGTGCCCGCCCCGTAGGCGATGTCGGCGTCGGTGAACAGCAGGTAGTCGGTGTCGCCGGCCGCCCTCACGCCCTGCGACATGGCCCACACCTTCCCGGCCCAGCCCGCCGGCAGAGGCTGGCCGCCCACGATCCGAAGCCCGCGCCGGGACCCCGGCAGCTCGCCGGCCATCGCGCTGGCACGGCCGGGCTCGGCCAGCCCCGGCCCCGGCACCCCGGCGGGCCCGGTGTCGGCCGTGAGCCGCACCGCCCAGCCCGCGGCCCGGCCCAGCTCCGCGGCCACGCCGGCGGTTCCGTCCGTGCTCTCGTCGTCCACCAGCACGACCGCCAGGTCGCCGGGATAGTCCTGGCCCAGCAGCGTAGGCAGGCTGGCCGGCAGCACGGCGGCCTCGTTGCGGGCCGGGATGACGGCCGTCACCGACGGCCACCCGGCGGCGGACCCGGCGCCGGGCCCGGCCCCGTCCCGTCCCGGCGAGGCCGTCGCGGGAGCGGGCAGCCGCTGGTCGGTGCGCCAGAACATGCCGTGACAGACCAGCAGGTATACCCAGGCGACCGCGGCCAGGCCGGCGACCGCAACAGCAGCAATCACCCGCACAGCCTGGCACAGGCGCATCGGATCGCCGAGCCCGCCGGTGATCCTGCGCCGGGGGACGCGCCGGCTTGCATAGAGTTGCTGTGTGGCAGATCCGGCGAGTTACCGGCCGGCCCCCGGCTCGATCCCGGAGTCCCCCGGCGTCTACAGATTCCGCGATGAGCGCGGCCGGGTCATCTACGTCGGCAAGGCCAAGAGCCTGCGGTCGCGGCTGAACTCCTACTTCGCCGATTTCGCCAGCCTGCACCCGCGGACGCAGACCATGCTGACCTCGGCGGCCCGGGTGGACTGGACCGTGGTCGGCACCGAGGTCGAGGCGCTCCAGCTCGAGTACTCCTGGATCAAGGAGTTCGACCCGCGCTTCAACGTCCGGTACCGCGATGACAAGAGCTACCCCTACCTGGCCGTGACCATGGACGAGGAGTACCCGCGGGTCCTGGTCATGCGGGGGGCGCGGCGGCGCGGGGTCCGCTACTTCGGCCCGTACTCGCACGCCTGGGCCATCCGCGACACCGTGGACACGCTGCTGCGGGTGTTCCCGGTCCGGACCTGCTCGGCCGGGGTGTTCAAGCGCGCGGGCCAGATCGGCCGGCCCTGCCTGCTGGGGTACATCGGCAAGTGCTCGGCCCCGTGCGTCGGCCGGATCAGCAAGGACGAGCACCGGGTGCTGGCCGAGGAGTTCTGCGACTTCATGGCGGGCCAGTCGGGCAAGTTCATCCGGCGGCTGGAAGCCGAGATGCGCGCGGCCAGCGCCGCCGAGGAGTACGAGCGCGCCGCGCGCATGCGCGACGACATCCAGGCCCTCCAGCGGGCCCTGGAGAAGCAGGCCGTGGTGCTGGGCGACGGCACCGACGCCGACGTGATCGCGCTGGCCCAGGACCACCTGGAGGCCGCGGTCCAGGTGTTCTACGTGCGCGGCGGCCGGGTCCGGGGCCAGCGCGGCTGGGTCGTGGACAAGGTCGATGAGGGCGGCACGGGCGAGCTGGTGGAGCAGTTCCTGGGCCAGGTCTACGGCGACGACGCGGTGGCGGCCGACGGGGCCGCGGGCGGCCCCGGCCCGGGCAGTCCCGGTCACGGCCCGGGCAGCGGGGTGGCGGGTGGCTCCCGGCGCGGCGGCCGGCCGGCCGGCGAGTCCGGCCGCCGGACCGGCCTGGTGCCCCGCGAGGTGCTGGTGCCCGAGCTGCCGCCGGATGCGGCCGCGGTGGAGGAGTGGCTGTCGGAGCGGCGCGGCGGGCGGGTCAGCCTGCGGGTGCCGCAGCGCGGTGACAAGAGGAACCTGCTGGACACCGTGGCCAGGAACGCCGCGGAGTCGCTGGCGCTGCACAAGACCCGGCGGGCCAGCGACCTGACCACCCGCAGCCGGGCGCTCCAGGAGATCCAGGACGCGCTGGCGCTGGATGACGCGCCGCTGCGGATCGAGGCCTACGACGTCTCCAACCTCCAGGGCACCCACGTGGTGGCCTCGATGGTGGTGTTCGAGGACGGCCTGGCCCGCAAGTCGGAGTACCGCCGGTTCGCCATCAAGGGCCTGGACGGCACCGACGACGTGGCCGCCATCCACGAGGTGATCAGCCGCCGGTTCCGGCGCTACCTGGAGGAGCGCGAGGAGGTCCACGAGACCGGCGGGCCCGGCGCCGACGTGGACGACGGGCAGCCGCGGCGCAAGTTCGCCTACCCGCCGGGCCTGGTCGTCATCGACGGCGGCCCGGCCCAGGTGGCCGCGGCGGTGCGAGCCCTGGAGGAGCTGGGCGTGGTCGAGGTGGCCGTGTGCGGGCT
Organism: Streptosporangiaceae bacterium; assembly: GCA_050698895.1. GTDB lineage: Bacteria > Actinomycetota > Actinomycetes > Streptosporangiales > Streptosporangiaceae > DASUBV01. Next base: position 16,706 of record JBOHCO010001449.1, on the reverse strand, counting down.
GGCCAAGCGCCTGGAGGAGGTGTGGCTGCCGGGCGAGGACGGCCCGGTGATCATGCCCCGCACCAGCGAGGGCCTGTACCTGCTGCAGCGGGTCCGGGACGAGGCGCACCGGTTCGCGATCACCTACCACCGCAAGAAGCGGGCCGCCGCGCTGACGGTCAGCGAGCTGGACGGGATACCCGGCCTGGGCCAGGCCCGGCGGGCTACGCTGCTGCGGCGCTTCGGCTCGGTGCGCAAGCTGACGGCGGCGTCGCCGGAGGACATCGCGGGGCTGCCGGGATTTGGCCGGCGAACCGCCGAGGCCGTCTACGCCGCCCTTCACCAGGAACAGCACCAGCAGGACCAGCAAGAACAGCGCCAGTCTGATAACAGCAAGAAGCCTGATAACAGCAAGAAACCGGACAGCCGTGAGGCGTCTGAGAACAGCAAGAAGCAGCCGGCAAGCGCCTCGCCGGCACCGGGCCAGCCGGAAGCTGAGCCGGCCGGAGCCGGGCTCACGGGGGCGACACACGGCGCCATAAACGGCATACACGGGGGGACCGACATGACCCACGGCGGTGACGCGTGACCGCGGACGAGGGATCACCCGAGATCGTCATCATCACGGGCCTGTCCGGGGCCGGGCGCAGCACGGCGGCCAAGTCGCTGGAGGACCTGGACTGGTTCGTGGCCGACAACATGCCGGCCGACCTGCTGCCCACCATGGTCGACCTGGCCCGGCGGGCCAAGGGCGGGGTGCCGCGGCTGGCCGCGGTGGTGGACGTGCGCAGCCGGGCGTTCTCGACCGACCTCAAGTCGGCCATCAGCGACCTGCACGCCCGCGGCGTGCGGCCGTTCGTGGTGTTCCTGGAGGCCGGCGACGACGCCCTGGTCCGCCGGTTCGACAGCGTGGGCCGGCCGCACCCGCTGCAGGAGGGCGGCCGGATCGTGGACGGCATCGCCGCCGAGCGCGAGCTGCTCCAGGCGCTGCGGGCCGAGGCCGACCTGGTGCTCGACACCTCCACGCTGAACGTGCACGAGCTGCGGTCCCGGATGCAGGGCACGTTCGCGTCCGAGGGCGAGACCGGGCTGCGGGTGACGGTGGTCTCGTTCGGGTTCAAGTACGGCCTGCCGGTGGACGCCGACATGGTGGCCGACTGCCGGTTCCTGCCCAACCCGCACTGGATCGCCGAGCTGGCCCCGCTGACCGGCCAGGACCGGCCGGTCCGGGACTACGTGCTCAGCCAGCCGGGCGCGGCCGACTTCCTGGACGCCTACGTGCGGGCGGTGCGGATCGCGCTGGCCGGCTACGACCGGGCGGGCCGTCACTTCGTCGCCCTGGCCGTCGGCTGCACCGGCGGCAAGCACCGCAGCGTGGTCGTGGCCGAGGAGATCGCCGCGCGGCTGTCGGGGTCGTGGCCGGGCATCAAGGTGTCGCACCGCGACCTCGGGCGAGAGTAGGCCGATGCCGCGCGAGGAACCTCATCCCGGCCCCGGGATCGCCGATCCGGGCCCCGGGATCGCCGGGCGGCCGCCCAGCCGCCGGGTGGTGGCGCTGGGCGGCGGGCACGGGCTGTTCGCGTCGCTGTCGGCGCTGCGCCGGGTGACCCGCGACCTGACCGCGGTCGTCACGGTGGCCGATGACGGCGGCTCCAGCGGCCGGCTGCGCCGCGACTTCGGGGTGCTGCCGCCCGGCGACCTGCGGATGGCGCTGGCCGCGCTGTGCGGCGACGACGCCTGGGGCACCACCTGGAGCCGGGTCATCCAGCACCGGTTCACCGGCGAGGCGGAGCTGGGCGGGCACGCGGTCGGCAACGTGCTGATCGTCGCGCTCTGGGAGCTGCTCGGCGACTCGGTCCAGGGCCTGGACTGGGTGGCCCGGCTGCTCGGCGCGCACGGCCGGGTGCTGCCGATGTCCTCGGTCCCGCTGGACCTGGTGGCCGAGGTGGAGGGCGCAGATCCGGACAGGCCGGACGAGATCAGCACCGTTCGCGGCCAGGTAGCCTGCGCGACCACGCCCGGGCGGGTACGGTCGGTGTCACTGATCCCCGCGGACCCGCCCGCCTGCCCCGAGGCCGTGCAGGCGATCGAGGCCGCGGACTGGGTCGTGCTCGGGCCGGGATCCTGGTTCACCAGCGTGCTGCCGCACCTGCTGGTGCCCGAGCTGGCCCGGGCCCTGCTCGGCACCCGGGCACGGCGGATCATCGCGCTGAACCTGGCTCCGCAGCCGGGAGAAACGGAGGGTTTCTCCCCGCATGCGCTCCTGGAGGTGCTGGCCGACCACGCGCCAGACCTGGCGGTGGACGTGGTGCTCGCGGACATCAGCGCGGTGGAGGGAACCAAGGCAGAGCTCGAGAAGGCGGCCGGGCTGCTCGGCGGCCGTCTGGTGCTCGCTGACCTGGCCATGGGGGACGGGTCGCCTCGCCATGATCCGCGGCGGCTGGCGGGTGCATTCGCACAGATATTTGAGGGGGAGTGAAGCCCATGGCGCTGACCAGCCTGGTGAAGGACGAGCTCAGCCGAGTGACCGTGCTCAAGCCCTGCTGCCGCAAGGCGGAGGTTTCCACGCTGCTGCGCTTCGCGGGCGGGCTGCACCTGGCCGCGGGCCGCATCGTGATCGAGGCGGAGCTCGACACCGGGATCGCGGCGCGCCGGCTCCGCAAGGACATCGCCGAGGTCTTCGGCCATGCCTCGGAGCTGGTCGTGGTGGCGCCGGGCGGGCTGCGCAAGGGCAACCGCTACGTGGTCCGGGTGAGCAAGGACGGCGAGAGCCTGGCCCGGCAGACCGGCCTGGTGGACGCCAACGGCCGGCCGGTCCGTGGCCTGCCCCGGCAGGTGGTGGCCGGGACGACCTGCGACTGCGAGGCGGCCTGGCGGGGCGCGTTCCTGGCCCACGGCTGCCTGACCGAGCCGGGCCGGTCGATGTCGCTGGAGGTCACCTGCCCGGGCCCGGAGACCGCGCTGGCCATGGTCGGCGCGGCCCGGCGGCTCAAGATCCACGCCAAGGCCCGTGACGTGCGCGGGGTGGACCGGGTGGTGGTCCGCGACGGCGACGCCATCAGCGCCCTGCTGACCCGGCTCGGCGCCCACGACAGCGTGCTGGCCTGGGAGGAGCGGCGGATGCGCCGCGAGGTCCGGGCCACCGCCAACCGGCTGGCCAACTTCGACGACGCCAACCTGCGGCGCAGCGCCAGGGCCGCGGTGGCCGCCGGGGCCCGGGTGGAGCGGGCCCTGGAGATCCTCGGCCAGGACGCCCCCGAGCACCTGATCGTGGCCGGCGAGCTGCGGATCAAGCACCGCCAGGCCAGCCTGGAGGAGCTGGGCCAGCTGGCCGAGCCGGCCCTGACCAAGGACGCCATCGCGGGCCGGATCAGGCGGCTGCTGGCGCTGGCCGACCGGCGGGCCTCGGAGCTGGGCGTGCCCAACACCGAGGCGACCCTGACCCCCGACATGCTCGTGCCCTGATTCCGGTAATCTCAAGTCGCCAGCCCGACGTGGCAACGGGGCCAGCGGCCGGGGCCAGAGCACAGCGCTCGAGAACATCGTCAGGCAATCTGAAGGAGATCGTGCAGTGACTGTCCGCGTGGGCATCAACGGGTTCGGCCGGATCGGGCGGAACTTCTGGCGTGCGGTGCACGCCGGCGCAGGCGCCGCCACCGACATCGAGATCGTCGCGGCCAACGACCTGGGTGATATCGCCACGATGGCGCACCTGCTCAAGTACGACACCCTGCTGGGCACGCTGCCCGAGGAGGTGTCGGTCGACGGCGACGTGATCCGGGCCGGCGCCAGGGAGATCAAGATCCTGGCCGTCCGCGATCCCGCCGAGCTGCCCTGGGGCGACCTCGGCGTGGACGTGGTGGTCGAGTCCACCGGCCGGTTCACCAAGGCCGCCGACGCGGGCAAGCACCTGACCGCAGGCGCCCGCAAGGTGATCATCTCCGCGCCGGCCAGCGGCGAGGACATCACCATCGTCATGGGCGTGAACGACGACGCCTACGACGCGTCCCGCCACCACATCCTGTCCAACGCCTCCTGCACCACCAACTGCGTGGCCCCGCTGGCCAAGGTGCTGAACGACAGCTTCGGCATCAAGCGCGGCCTGATGACCACCGTGCACGCCTACACCAACGACCAGGTGATCCTGGACTTCCCGCACAAGGACCTGCGCCGGGCCCGGGCCGCCGCGCAGAACATCATCCCGACCACCACCGGGGCGGCCAAGGCCACCGCGCTGGTGCTGCCCGAGCTCAAGGGCAAGCTGGACGGGATGGCCATGCGGGTGCCGGTGATGGACGGCTCGGTCACCGACCTGGTCGTGACCCTGGACCGCGAGGTCACCAGGGACGAGGTCAACGCGGCCTACCGGGCCGCGGCGGACGGGCCGCTCAAGGGCTACCTGCACTACACCGCCGACCCCATCGTGTCCTCCGACATCGTCGGCACCCCGTACTCCTGCACGTTCGACTCGCTGCTGACCATGGTCTCCGGCGACCAGGTCAAGGTCATCGGCTGGTACGACAACGAGTGGGGCTACTCCAACCGGATCGCCGACCTGACCGCCCTGGTCGGCGCGTCGCTTCAGGGCAGCTGATGCTCAGCGTCGACGACCTGGACGTCAGCGGCGCCACCGTCCTGCTGCGGGCCGACCTGAACGTTCCCCTGGACAGCAGCGGCGCCATCACCGACGACGGCCGGATCCTGGCCAGCCTGCCGACGCTCAGGAAGCTGACCAGCCGGGGCGCCCGGGTGCTGATCGCGGCCCACCTGGGCCGCCCCAAGGGGGCCGATTACGCCGAGCGCGCCGCGGGCGGCCCGTCGCTGGCCCCGGTGGCCGCCCGGCTGGCCGAGCTGCTCGGCCAGAAGGTCCCGCTGGCCGCCGACGTGGCCGGGGAATCCGCCGCCGCCACTGCCGCGGCACTGGCCGACGGGGACGTGGCGCTGCTGGAGAACGTCCGCTTCGAGCCCGCCGAGACCAGCAAGGACGACGCGGAGCGGGCCGGGCTGGCCCGCCGCCTGGCCGCCCTGGCCCAGCTGTACGTGGGCGACGGCTTCGGCGCCCTGCACCGCAAGCACGCCAGCGTCTACGACGTGCCCGCGCTGCTCCCGGCGGCGGCCGGCGACCTGGTCGCCGACGAGGTGGCGGTGCTCCAGCGGCTGACCCGCGACCCGGAGCGGCCCTACGTCGTGGTGCTCGGCGGGGCCAAGCCGTCGGACAAGCTCGGCGTCATCGCCAACCTGCTGGACCAGGCCGACCGCATCCTGATCGGCGGCGGCATGTCCTACACCTTCCTCACCGCGCAGGGCCACGAGATGGGCCGGTCGCTGCTCGAGGCGGACAAGGTCGGCGAGGTCGGGCAGGTGCTGGCCGACGCGGCCGCCCGCGGCGTGGAGATCGTGCTGCCGGTCGACCTGGTCGGCGCGGCCGAGTTCACCCCCGACGCCCGCGCCGACATCTACGACGTGACCGAGTTCCCGGCCGACCGGGAGGGCGTGGACATGGGCCCGGCCACCCGCGAGCTGTTCGCGGCCCGGCTGGCCGACGCCGCCACGGTGTTCTGGAACGGCCCGGTCGGCGTGTTCGAGTTCCCGGCCTTCGCGGCGGGCACCCTGGCCGTCGCCCGGGCCATCGCCAAGGTGCCGGGCCTGACCGTGGTCGGCGGCGGCGACTCCGCGGCCGCGGTGCGCCAGCTGGGCATCCCCGCCGGCGCCTTCAGCCACATCTCCACCGGCGGCGGGGCCAGCCTGGAGTACCTGGAGGGCGCCACCCTGCCCGGCCTCCAGGCGCTGGAAGACGCGCAGGCCAGGGTCGGGACACCACATGAGCACTAACAAAGGCCGCAAGCCGCTGGTCGCCGGCAACTGGAAGATGCACAACAATCACTTCGAGGCGCTGGCGCTGACCCAGAAGCTGGCCTTCAGCCTGAACGCCAAGGACTTCGCCGCCGCCGACGTGGCCGTGCTGCCGCCGTTCACCGCCCTGCGCAGCGTGCAGACCCTGATCGAGGGCGACAAGCTCCAGCTCCTGTACGGGGCCCAGGACATCTCCGCGCACGACGACGGCGCCTACACCGGCGAGGTCTCCGGCCGGATGCTGGCCAAGCTCGGCTGCCGGCTGGTGCTGGCCGGCCACTCCGAGCGCCGCCAGTACCATCACGAGGACGACACCCTGGTCAACGCCAAGGTCAGGCAGGTGCTCAAGGCGGAGATGACCCCCGTGCTGTGCATCGGCGAGCCGCTGGCCGTGCGCCAGTCCGGCGACCACGTCGCCTACACCCTGGCCCAGCTGGACGGGGGCCTGGACGGCCTCAGCGGCCCGCAGGTGGCCGGAATGGTTGTCGCCTATGAGCCGGTATGGGCGATCGGCACCGGCGAGGTGGCCACCCCGGAGGACGCCCAGGAGGTCGGCGAGGCTATCCGAGGCCGCATTTCCGCCGTTCACGGGGACGAAGTGGCCGCGGGTATGCGTATTCTGTATGGCGGGTCCGTGAAGCCCGACAACATGCCCGCGATCATGGCCCAGCCAGACATCGACGGGGCGCTGGTGGGCGGGGCCAGCCTGGATGCCAGCGATTTCGTGCGGATCTGCCGGTATCGTGAGCTGACCCGTGTTGTTTGACTAGCAGAGCCTGACCGGCGCAGGACTCTGGCGGACCTGGCACACCAGACGAGAGACGAGAAGCAGCAGTGACTATCGCGATCTCTATTGTCCTGATTATTACGAGCCTGCTCATGGTGGTGCTGGTGCTGCTGCACAAGGGCAAGGGCGGCGGGCTCTCCGACCTGTTCGGCGGGGGTGTCTCATCGAGCCTGGGCTCCTCGTCGGTGGTGGAGCGGAATCTGGACCGGATCACGGTTTTCACCGGCGTCCTCTGGTTTGTCTGCATCGTCGCGCTCGGGCTGCTGACGAATCGCTAAGCGAATCATCTGGCCAGCGTCGCTGGCGTCAGTTGGGCCTGAAGTTGAAACAAGGGGTGAGCAGTGAGTAGTGGTAACGCCATCCGTGGCAGCCGGGTGGGAGCTGGGCCGATGGGCGAGGCGGAGCGCGGCGAGGCCGCACCGCGAGTCCGGGTGTCGTTCTGGTGCAGCGCCGGGCACGAGACCGTGCCCAGCTTCGCCAGCGACGCGGTCGTTCCTGACCTGTGGGACTGCCCGCGCTGCGGCCTTCCGGCTGGCCAGGATGAGGCGAACCCGCCCGCCGCGCCGCACACCGAGCCGTACAAGACCCACCTGGCCTACGTGAAGGAGCGGCGCAACGACACCGACGGCGCCGCGATCCTGGCCGAGGCCCTGGAGCGGCTCCGCAAGGGCGCCTGACCCGCCCGAGCCGCCGCGCCGCCCGGGCTCAGTGCGCGAAGCCGCTGCGCTGCCCGCCGGGCAGCAGCGGGGCGGGCGGCGCGGGCATTGAGGCCAGCGCCTCAACCTGCGTGCGCAGGTCGGTGACCAGCGCGTCGGCCAGGTCGGCGCTGAAGCCGTTGCGCACCACGATCCGCAGCACCGCGGTGTCCTGCATGTTCTGCGGGAACGTGTAGGCCGGGACCAGCCAGCCGCCCTGCCGCAGGCGCTCGGACACGTCGAACACCGTGTAGCCCGCGGCCTGCGGATCGCGCAGCCGGAAGGCCAGCACCGGCAGGTCGGTGCCGTCCGAGAGCAGCTCGAACGGCCCCATCCCGCCGATCTGGGCGGCCAGGTACGTGGCCACGTCCTGGCAGGCCTGCTGCACCCGGCGGTAGCCGTCGAAGCCCAGCCGAAGGAAGTTGTAGTACTGCGCGACCACGTTGCTGCCCGACCGGGAGAAGTTCAGCGCGAACGTGGGCATCTGCCCGCCCAGGTAGTTGACCTTGAACACCAGGTCATCGGGCAGCGCCTCGGCGTCCCGCCAGATGACCCAGCCCACGCCCGGGTAGACCAGGCCGTACTTGTGCCCCGAGGAGTTGATCGAGGCCACCCGCCGGACCCGGAAGTCCCACATCAGGTCCGGCTGGAGGAACGGGCCACGAACCCGCCCGAGGCGGCGTCCACGTGGATGGGCACGTCCGCCCCGGTCCGCTCCTGCAGGGCGTCCAGGGCGTCGCTGATCTCCGCCACCGGCTCGTAGCTGCCGTCCATGGTAGAGCCGAGGATGGCCACCACGCCGATGGTGTTCTCGTCGCAGCGCGCCGCCGCCTCCTCCGCGGTCAGGTGGAGCCGGCCCGGCTCCATCGGCACCTGCCGCGGCTCGACCTGCCAGTAGCGGCAGAACTTGTCCCAGCAGACCTGGACGTTCGCGCCCATGACCAGGTTCGGCTGGCTGCTGGGGGCGCCCGCGGCGGCCCGGCGGGCCCGCCAGCGCCACAGCAGCGCCATGCCGCCCAGCATGCAGGCCTCGCTGGACCCGGTCGTCGAGCAGCCGGTCGAGCCGGGGTCGGCCGACCCGGAGTGCGGCACCACCGACGGGGCGTGCCACAGGTGGGCCAGGATGCTCACGCAGCGCCGCTCCAGCTCGGCCGTCTCCGGGTACTCATCCTTGTCGATCATGTTCTTGCTGAGGCACTCGGTCATCAGCCGCTCGGCCTGCGGCTCCATCCACGTGGTCACGAACGTGGCCAGGTTGAGCCGCGCGTTCCCGTCCAGGATCAGCTCGTCGCGCACCACCTGCAGGGCGGTGTCGGGCAGCATGCCGTGCTCGGGGAGCCGGTCGCGGGTCACGACGTGGTCGGGCACCTGGACGTACACCGGGTTGATGTCCAGGTCCCGAGCGTTCTCGGCGTCTTGGTGCTTGCGGTGCAGGGCCATGCGGGGCTCCTTCTTCCGCGCGCTAGTTCGCGCGCAGGTAGCGGCAGAACAGGCTGCCGTCCTCGGCCAGGACGTGGGCCAGCGTGAGCGGCAGCGCGCCGCCCGGCAGCGGCGAGCCGGCCAGGATCCGGCCCGCGTCCCCGCCGGCCAGCAGCGGCCCGATGGTCAGGCACAGGTCATCCAGCCGCCCGCCCGCGGCCAGGTGGCCGAGCAGCTTGGGGCCGCCCTCGGTGAGGATCCGGGCGTGGCCCAGCCCGGCCAGCGCGTCGATGGCCCGGCGGGCGTCGACCCGCTTCTCGCCCGCCTCGATCACCGTGGCCCGCCGGGCCAGCGCCGCGCGGCGGTCCGCGGGCGCCGTGGCGGTGGTGAGCACGATGGTGCGGGCCCAGTCCGGGGCCGCGGCCACCAGGGGGCTGTCCGGGTCCAGGTCCAGGCTCGCGCTGACCACGGCGATGGGCGGGGTCGGCGGCCGGCCCGCCCGCAGCGCCGGCACCATGGCCGCCAGCCGGGCCGGCTTGTACTTCTCGGCCCGCGCGGTGCCGCCGCCGACCAGCACCACGTCGGCCAGGCTGCGCAGTACCTGGAACAGCTTGCGGTCGGCGTCGCCGCCCAGGCCGCCCGAGCGCCCCTCGAGCGCCGCGGCGCCGTCGACGCTGGCCACCATGTTGGCCCGCACCCACGGCTGCTCCTGCGGCCCGTCGCGGGCCGGGTAGGCGTAGCAGCGGGCCAGCAGATTGTCGTCGTCGCCCGTCGCCGGGTCCGCGTCGGGATAGATCTGGCGCACGCAGGCCAGTGAACCAGATGCCGGCCGGCGGTGCGTTCCCGGCCCGCGCCGCCAGCCGCGCCCTGTTCGCGAAAGTGTTTGTGATGCGATCGCAATTGGGATTGCATGGCGGTACGGCGGACTTCTGCGGCAGGATGTGGCCAGGTCAGCCAAAACAGTCGGGCCCGGTCAGGCAGAACGAGGCGATTCGATGGAATTCGTGGCCCTGTGCGTGTGGGCCGGAACGGCGTGCTTCGGCTTATACCTGCTCGTCGTCTGGCTTTCTCACGGCGGCCTGCGCCAGCAGGCGACCCGGATCACGGTATTCCCCGCGGCGCTGATCTTCGCCCATCCGGTGCTGGCCACCACCGGGCTGACGTTCTGGATCGCGTTCATGCTGACCCATCACGTGGTCTACGCCTGGTGCGGGTTCGGCGTCCTCACCCTGTCGGCCATGCTCGGCTTCGTGATGCTGACCCGCTGGCTGGTCGGCCGGGGCGGCAAGCACGCCAGGGGCGCGGAGCAGCACTTCCCGGCCCGGGTCGTGGCCGTGCACGGCATGGTGGGACTCGCCACCTTCGCGCTGGTGCTGATCGCCTCGACGTTAGCCACCCGCCAGCATTAACGGGCCTCGGCCCGGGCCCGGCCGCCGCTGGCCGCCCCGGTCAGCCCCCGGCCGGCTCAGCCCGGAGCACGAGGCTGGTGCGGGCCGGCACGTCCACGACCGCCCCCGGCCGCAGCTCCGGGGCGTCCGGGCGGCCGGCGGTGTCCACCACCTGCTCCCAGCCGGGCGCGTAGGCCGGGCCGGGCAGCCGGAAGCTCACCGGCTCGGCCCGGGCGTTGAACACCAGCAGGAAGCTGTCGTCGCGGACCTGCTCGCCGCGCGGGTCCGGCTCGCTGATGGCCGCGCCGTTCAGGAACACCCCGACGGACATGAGCCCGCCGTCCCGCCAGTCGCGGTCGGTCATCGGCTCGCCCGAGGGGGCCAGCCAGATGATGTCGCGCAGCCCGTCCTCGTCGCCCGGCGCGGGCTGGCCGCTGAAGAACCGGCGCCGCCGGAACACCGGGTGCTCGCGCCGCAGCTCGGCCAGCATCCGGGTGAACTCCAGCAGGTCGGCGTGCTTGCTGGCGTCCTCCCAGTCGACCCAGGAGATCTCGTTGTCCTGGCAGTAGGCGTTGTTGCTGCCGCGCTGGGTCCGGCCCAGCTCGTCCCCGGCCAGCAGCATCGGCACGCCCTGCGAGCAGAACAGCGTGACCAGGAGGTTGCGCTCCTGCCGGGCCCGGACCTCGGTGATGGCCGGGTCGTCGGCCGGGCCCTCGGTGCCGTAGTTGGCCGACCGGTTGTCGTTGGTGCCGTCGGCGTTGTGCTCGCCGTTGGCCTCGTTGTGCTTGTGGTCGTAGCTGACCAGGTCGGCCAGCGTGAACCCGTCGTGGCAGGTGACGAAGTTCACCGACGCCACCGGGCGCCTCGCGCTGGTCTCGTACAGGTCGCTGGAGCCGGTCAGCCGGGAGCCGAACTCGGGCAGGGTGGCCGGCTGGCCGCGCCAGAAGTCCCGGACGGTGTCCCGGTACTTGCCGTTCCACTCGCTCCACAGCGGCGGGAACTTGCCCACCTGGTAGCCGCCCTCGCCCACGTCCCACGGCTCGGCGATGAGCTTGACCTGCGACACCACCGGGTCCTGCTGGACCAGCTCGAAGAACGTGGCCAGCCGGTCCACCTGGAGCAGCTCGCGGGCCAGCGCCGAGGCCAGGTCGAACCGGAACCCGTCCACGTGCATCTCGATCACCCAGTAGCGCAGCGAGTCCATGATCAGCTGGAGCGCATGCGGGTGGCGGACGTTCAGGCTGTTGCCGCACCCGGTGTAGTCCAGGTAGCGGCTGGGGTCGTCGGCGGCGAGCTGGTAGTAGGCGGCGTTGTCGATGCCCCGGAACGACAGCGTCGGGCCCAGCGCGCCGCCCTCGGCGGTGTGGTTGTAGACGACGTCGAGGATCACCTCGATGCCCGCGTCGTGCAGCGCCCGGACCATCGCCTTGAACTCGGCCACCTGGCCGTGCGGCTCGGCCGAGGAGGAGTAGGCGTTGTGCGGGGCGAAGAAGCCGAGGGTGTTGTAGCCCCAGTAGTTGGGCAGGCCCCGCTCGGACAGCCGCTGCTCGGGCACGAACTGGTGCACCGGCATCAGCTCCACGGCCGTCACGCCGAGCCGGGTCAGGTGGTCGATGATCGCGGGGGAGGCCAGCCCGGAGTAGCTGCCGCGCAGGTTCTCCGGCACGTCGGGGTTGCGCAGGGTCAGGCCGCGCACGTGCGCCTCGTAGATCAGCGTCTCGTGGTACGGGGTGCGCGGGGCCCGGTCGTCGGCCCAGTCGAAGTAGGGGTTGATCACCACGCTGCGCGGCATGAACGCCGCGCTGTCATCGGTGTTCAGGCTGGCCGGGTCGCCGAAGCGGTAGGAGAACAGCGCCTCGTTCCAGCGCAGGCTGCCCTCGACCGCCTTGCCGTACGGGTCGAGCAGCAGCTTGGCCGGGTTGCACCGCTGGCCGCGCCGGGGGTCGTAGGGCCCGTGCACCCGGTAGCCGTAGCGCTGGCCGGGCCCGATGCCGGGCAGGTAGCAGTGCCAGACAAAGCCGTCCACCTCGGTCAGCTCGATGCGCTGCTCGCCGGGGCCGGCGGCGGCGCCCGGGCTGCGCCCGCTGCCGTTCCCGCCGTGCCCGTTGCCCTCGCCGCCGCCGAACAGGCACAGCTCAACCCGGTCCGCGACCTCAGAAAACAGGGCAAAGTTGGTGCCTGACCCGTCCCAGGTGGCACCAAGCGGGTAAGCGGTTCCCGGCCAGACTTGCATTGGGAGACTTTACCTGGACGCGGGGACCGAAGATCGCCCGATCACCTCGGCCAGCGCGACGCCCTCGGGCAGCGTGCCGAACGGGCCGCCGGGCCCGCCCAGGCCAGGGGCCGCCTCCGGGTCCAGCCGGGAGGCGCAGAACGCGTCGGCGACCGGCGCCGGGGCGTGCCGGGCCAGCAGCGCGGCCTGGAGCACCAGGGCCAGCTGCCCGGCCAGCCGCCGGGCCTGGTAGGACGCCTCGGGGCCGGCCTTGGCCGCGGCGGCCAGGTCCTCGCGCAGCCGGGCCGCGGCCCGGTCCAGCCGCCGGTCGGCCCCGGCCGCCGCGTCGATCTCGGCCAGCACCACCTCGGCCGCCTGGGGCGCCCGGGTCAGCGCGCGGAGCACGTCCAGGGCCGTGATGTTGCCCGAGCCCTCCCAGATCGAGTTCAGGGGAGCGTCCCGGTACAGCCGGGGCATCGGTGAGTCCTCGACGTAGCCGTTGCCGCCCAGGCACTCCAGGGCCTCGCCGGCGACCAGCGGGGTGCGCTTGCAGACCCAGTACTTGGCCGCCGGCAGGGCCAGCCGCAGCAACTCGGCCTCGGCGGCGTCGCCGCGGGCGGCCCGGTCGGCCGCCCCGGCCAGCCGGATGGCCAGCGTGGTGGCCGCCTCCGACTCCAGGGTCAGGTCGGCGACGACGCTGGCCATGAGCGGGTAGTCGATGAGCACCGACCCGAACGCCTGCCGCCGCGACACGTAGTCGGCCGCGGTGACGCAGGCCAGCCGCATCTGCGCGGCGCTGCCCAGCACGCAGTCCAGCCGGGTGGCGCTGACCATCTCGATGATCGTGGCGATGCCCCGGCCCGGCTCGCCGACCAGCCAGGCCAGCGCGTCGTCGTACTCGACCTCGGCCGAGGCGTTGGACCGGTTGCCGAGCTTGTCCTTCAGCCGCTGGATGCGCATGTCGTTGCGGCTGCCGTCGGGCCGCACCCGGGGCAGCAGGAAGCAGGACAGGCCCTCCGGGGCCTGGGCCAGCACCAGGAACAGGTCGCACATGGGCGCCGAGCAGAACCACTTGTGCCCGGTGAGCCGGTAGCCGCCGTCGCCCGCCGCCGGGTCGGGCACGGCCACGGTGGTGTTGGCCCGGACGTCAGAGCCGCCCTGCTTCTCGGTCATGCCCATCCCGGCCAGCAGGCCCGCCTTGCCGTCGGGCACGGCCAGGCCGGGCTGGTAGGCGCCCGAGGCCAGCAGCGGCTCGTAGCGGGCGGCCAGGGCGGGCTGGTGGCGCAGGGCCGGTACGCTGGCGTAGGTCATCGAGATCGGGCAGCCGTGGCCCGCCTCGGCCTGGGTCCAGACGAAGAACCGGGCCGCCCTGGCCACGTGCGCGCCCGGCCGCCGCTGGGCCCAGGGCGCGGCGTGCAGGCCGTGCCGGACGGCGGTGGCCATCAGCTCGTGCCAGGCGGGATGGAAGTCGACCTCGTCGATCCGGTGGCCGCGCGCGTCGTGGGTGCGCAGCACCGGCCCGTGCACGTTGGCCAGCCGGGCCAGCTCCTGCGTGTCCGCCGCGCCCGCCAGCAGGCCCAGCTCGTGCAGCTCGGCCAGGGCCCAGCCCGCGCCCTCGCGCTCCACGGCGGCCAGCAGGGCCGCGTCGGCGGCCGCGTCGTAGTCGGCTAGGAGCGGAACCTGATTACGGACCTCATGAGTCCTCATGAGGGGCAGGCCGGCCGGTCAGCCCTCAGGTGTGCAGGCCGCACTCGGTCTTGCCGGTCCCGGACCAGCGGCCGCTGCGCGGGTCGGCGCCCTCCTCGACCCGGACCGTGCAGGTCTGGCAGCCGATGGACGGGTAGCCGTCGTAGACCAGCGGGTTGACCAGCACCCCGTTCTCGGCGATGTAGTCGTCGACCTCCTGCTGCGACCACTCCACGATCGGGTTGACCTTGATCATCTCGCGGCGCGGGTCCCACTGGACGACGCGGGTGTCGCTGCGGGAGTCGGTCTCCTCCCGGCGCACCCCGGTGATCCAGGCGTCGTAGGGGCCGAGGGCCTGCTCCAGCGGCACGACCTTGCGCAGGTAGCAGCACAGGTCGGGGTTGCGGCTGTAGAGCTTGGGGCCGAGCTCGGTGTCCTGCTCGGCGACCGTGGTGGGCGGGGTCACGTTGATGAGGTTGACCGGGTACACGGCCGAGACCGCGTCCCTGGTGCCGATGGTCTCAGCGAAGTGATAGCCGGTGTCCAGGAACAGCACGTCGATGTTCTCCACCTGGCGCGAGGCGAGGTGGATGATCACCGCGTCGGTCATCGAGGACGTGATGCACAGCCGGCGCCCGAAGGTCTCGCTGGCCCACGCGATGACGTCCCCGGCCGGCGCTCCGGCCAGGGTCTCTGCGGCCTGCACGGCCATCCTCTCCATCTCGCTGGGCGAGGTGGCCGGGGCGGGCGCGACAGCCGGCTGGGGGAGTCCCAGCCAGGTGGGCCTGGCATCGGCAGCGTTCACGCGGTCACTCCAGCTTCGAGGGCTCGGTGTCCACAGTAGGGGCAAAAACGGTAAACCGCACGCGCTGTTACATAGATCACGGTAACGCAGGTCACTGTCGTGAAACTCGCGCCGGCGGCCGTCTGAGCGTGCGGCTGACGTCTAGCGCAACTACCTTGCCACTGAGCCTATTCCTGGCCGGGCGGGCCTTACCACCCGCACCGCCGGCCCGCCTCGCGACCTGCCCGGTCAGCCCTGGCGGAGCCAGCCCTGGAACGGCTCGGCGGCCTGCGCGGGAGGCTGGTGCTGGCAGTCGCACCAGGTGCCGCCCGGGCAGTCCTCGTGGAGTTGTTCCCGGCATGCATGGCAGACCATATGCCCAGTATCGATGCCCAGTATCGGCCTGGGTATCCGCGGCACCGGCCCGCGTATCCGCGCCGGGACCGGGACACCCCGGAAAGCCGCCAGCCTGGCGGCCCAGGGCCGCCAGGCTGGCGAGGTACGTGCGGTTGACGCGGTTGTTGTGCGGTTGCGGGCCAGGGGCCCGCTGACCGGGCCGGTCAGGCCGCGTTGGCGCGGCGCATGCGGCGGCGGCGCTCAGAGGACCGCTCGTCCTCGTTGAGGCCGCCCCAGGTGCCGTACTTCTCCGGCCGGCTCAGCGCGTAGTTCAGGCACTCGGTCCGGACCGGGCAGGCGGCGCAGACCGTCTTGGCCTGCCGCTCGCGCACGTCCCGCTCCGGCTGGCGCTCGCCGTCCGGGCCGAAGAAAAGCACGACATCACGGCCGCGGCACGCCGCGTCATCCTGCCAGCCCCAGTTCGGCCGTTGCATCAGGGCGGCCTGACGACGTACCTCAGACATGATTTACTCTCCTCAGCCAGTTCGCGTGCACATT
Source organism: Streptosporangiaceae bacterium (assembly GCA_050698895.1). GTDB lineage: Bacteria > Actinomycetota > Actinomycetes > Streptosporangiales > Streptosporangiaceae > DASUBV01. Next base: position 1,009 of record JBOHCO010001449.1, on the reverse strand, counting down.
CTTGCCCACCAAGCGCCCTTGCCCGGCACAAGCCAGGCAGTCCGGATCTCAGATCCAGAACCTGCGGGCGCAGAGCCTCTCAACTGATGCGTTTCTCAAGCGATGTGGCATTCGCCCCGTCGCATCTCACAACGCATGGCAAAGCCGTGGTGTTCCCTGCCTGGATCGCGGAGGAACTCGCATGCCCATCCGGGCATCGCGCCAAGTCCGACCCGCTCGACAATGATGCCACTCAAGAACGCCGGCGCGCAGGCCGGATGGCGAATTTGCCGGGCCTTCCGCAGTGGGACAGGTCACAGCATGATGATCATTAACTGGACAAGTCGGCTCGTTGCGGGTCACCATAGGCACCATGTCGTCGAATGACGCTGCCCCTCTGCCTCGTCTCGGCGAGGTCTTTTTCGACGTCAGGGGCGATTCGCGGAGTATGCGGCTGAGCTGGTACGGGGACACCGGCGTGGCCGTTTTCAGCATCTGGCAGGGCGGCCGGTGCACCGGCACCTTCCGCCTGCCCGTGGACGAGCTGCCCAGGATGATGGCGACCCTGCGCGACGGCCCGGACGGGAGTGACCCTAGTCACGATGTCAGCGGCGCGCACGATGCCACGCGCGTCCGCGACTTCGGCGGCGAGAGCGCGGCCAGGGACCTGGCGCCGCGGAGCGTCCCCCCGAGAGACCTGGCCCCGAGAGACCTGGCCCCGCGGGACCTGGCCCCCACGCGGGACCAGGCCCCCCCGCGGGATCTGCCGCCCCCGCGGGACCTGGCCCCCCCGCGGGATCTGCTGCCCCCGCGGGATCTGCCGCCCCCGCGGGATCTGCCGCCCCCGCGGGACCTGGCCCCCCCGCGGGATCTGCCGCCCCCGCGGGATCTGCCGCCACGGGATCTGCCGCCGCGGGACCTGCCGCCCAGGGACCTGCCGCCGCGGGAGAGCCCCGGCCTGCCCGGGGACCGCGGCGAGCTGGACCGGCCCGCCCGGCCCCGACGCGCCCTGGAGGACGCCGTCACGAGC
>JBOHCO010001448.1:0-3726 GCA_050698895.1 Streptosporangiaceae bacterium | reverse complement strand
GATCTCCACGTCGCCCTCGGCCTGGACCCACTCGCCGAAGAATCCGTCATTGAACACGCACACCGAGGCGCGCGGGTCGCGAGCCAGGTTCTTGGTCTTGACCGCGGTTTCCCTGGTGCTGATCAGGACTCGGCCCTGGTCGTCAACGGCGACGACTACGGGTGAGAGCTGGGGGCGTCCGTCCGACCTGGTCGTGGCCAGGACGGCGCGATGGTGGTCACGCAAGAACTCGCTGGCTCGCTTGGTATCCACCGGGCCAGGTTATCGCGTCGGCCCGGGCCATCCCGGGCAGAACGCGCGCCGCGAGCGCGGGCGGCGCGCCCTGGACGACGGGCCACCGCCGAGCCGGCCGTCGGCGCGCTCAGGCGTTGTAGAGCCTGGCGCTGCGCTGAACCTCGTACTCGTGCACGATCGCGCGGGCGTAGCCGTGCGACAGGCCATGCTCGTCGGCCAGCCATGTAGCGCGTTCCGCGCAGCGCAGGAACGAGGGGCCGGACTCAAGCCGGTGGAACCACTCTCGGAGTTGCAGTCCGGTGACGGACGGGATACGGGCGATCAGGTTCTTGTGCAGCTCCGGGGAGTGGGTCAGGGACAATTCGCACCTCCGGGTGAGTCCTCTTGCAGTTGAGACTGCACTACCGGTGCCGGTCTGACAACCCCCGAGCTTCACCATTCCGTAATGTTCCGTTTGAGGGCTGGCGAGCCGGCATCTGCCGAGGTCACCACGGCCGCCGGGCGCGGCCAGGCCAGACCCCGGCCGGTGTTACGTACCGCTTTGCCGCTTATCTACGAGCCGGCCGGTCAGGAGAGGCGCTCGAAGATCGTGGCCATGCCCTGCCCGCCGCCGACGCACATGGTCTCCAGGCCGAAGGTCTTGTCGTGGAACTGGAGGCTGTTGAGGATCGTGGAGGTGATCCGCGCCCCGGTCATGCCGAACGGGTGGCCCACCGCGATGGCGCCGCCGTTCACGTTCAGCTTGTCGATGTCGATGCCCAGCTCCCGGTAGGACGGGATGACCTGGGCCGCGAACGCCTCGTTGATCTCGACCAGGTCGATGTCGTCAATGGTCATCCCGGCCCTGGCCAGGGCCTGCCGGGAGGCCTCGACCGGGCCCAGACCCATGATCTCGGGGGACAGCGCGGTGACCCCGGTGGCGACGATGCGGGCCAGCGGGGTGATCCCGAGCTCGGCCGCCTTGCGGTCGCTCATGATGATGACCGCGGCCGCGCCGTCGTTCAGCGGGCAGCAGTTGCCGGCCGTGACGGTGCCGTCGGGGCGGAACACCGGCTGGAGCGCGGCCACCTTCTCGAGCGTGGTGCCGGGCCGGGGCCCGTCGTCGGCGCTCACCACGGTGCCGTCGGGCAGCGTGGTGGGAGTGATGTCGCGCTGCCAGAAGCCGTTGGCCAGCGCCTTCTCGGCCAGGTTCTGCGACCGGACGCCGAACTCGTCCTGATCGGCGCGGGTGATCCCGCGCAGCGCCGCGACGTTCTCGGCCGTCTGGCCCATGGCGACGTAGACGTCGGGCACCTCGCCATCCTGGCGCGGGTCGTGCCAGACGTCGCCGCCGCCCTTGGCCGCCTCCTCCGAGCGGGTCTCGGCCGGGGCGAACACCGGGTTCTTGGTGTCCGGCATGCCGTCGCTGCTGCCCTTGGCGAACCGGCTCACGCACTCCACGCCGGCCGAGACGAACACGTCGCCCTCGCCGGCCTTGATGGCGTGGTAGGCCATCCGCGTGGTCTGCAGCGAGGACGAGCAGTACCGGGTGATCGTGGTGCCGGGCACGGTGTCGTAGCCGAGCATGATCGCGACGACGCGGGCCATGTTGTAGCCCTGCTCGCCGCCGGGCAGGCCGCAGCCGAGCATGATGTCGTCGATGTCGGCCGGGTCGAGCTGGGGCACCTTGGCCAGGGCGGCCGCGATCATCTGCACGGTCAGGTCGTCCGGGCGGATGCTGACCATAGATCCCTTGAAGGCCCGGCCGATGGGTGAGCGGGCGACTGCGACGACAACGGCCTCGGCCATGACGACTCCCGTGGAGATGGGTCCGTAACTTAACTGGACAGTAGCTTATGCAACGCGCCATCCCGGGCCAGCCTTCCCCCTGGCCGGACAGGCCCCGGCCCGGTGCCGGTGGGATAGCGTCGGGGACCGGAAGCGAGGTGGCTGATCATGCAGGTGCACGACTCCCTCATCGAGCTGGTGGGGAACACTCCGCTGCTGCGGCTGCGGCGGGTGACCAAGCAGCTCGGCGGGGCCACCCCGGCCCCGGCGGTGCTGGCCAAGGTGGAGTACTTCAACCCCGGCGGCTCGGTCAAGGACCGCATCGCGCTGCGGATGGTCGAGGCGGCCGAGGCCTCCGGCGAGCTCAAGCCCGGCGGCACGATCGTCGAGCCGACATCCGGCAACACCGGGGTGGGCCTGGCCATCGTGGCGGCGGAGAAGGGCTACCGGTGCCTGTTCGTCTGCCCGGACAAGGTCGGCCAGGACAAGATCAGCGTGCTGCGGGCCTACGGCGCCGAGGTCGTGGTCTGCCCGACCACCGTGTCGCCCGATCACCCGGACTCCTACTACTCGGTATCGGACCGGCTGGCCGCCGAGACACCCGGCGGCTGGAAGCCCAACCAGTACGTCAACCCGGAGAACCCGGCCTCGCATTACCACTCCACCGGGCCCGAGATCTGGGACCAGACCGTGGGGCGGATCACCCACTTCGTGGCCGGCATCGGCACCGGCGGCACCATCTCGGGCACCGGCCGGTACCTCAAGGACGTGTCCGCCGGCCGGGTCCAGGTCATCGGCGCGGACCCGGAGGGGTCGGTGTACTCCGGCGGCAGCGGCCGCCCGTACCTGGTCGAGGGCGTCGGCGAGGACATCTGGCCGGAGACCTACGACAAGAGCATCTGCGACGAGATCATCGCGGTCAGCGACGCCGACTCGTTCCTGATGACCCGGCGGCTGGCCAGGGAGGAGGCGCTGCTGACCGGCGGCTCCTGCGGGATGGCCGTGGTGGCGGCGCTGCGCGTGGCCAGGAACGCCGGTCCCGAGGATGTGATCGTGGTCCTGCTGCCGGACGGCGGCCGGGGCTATCTCGGCAAGATCTTCAACGACGAGTGGATGGCCGACTACGGGTTCCTGACCTCGGAGACGGCCGAGCCGCGGGTGGCTGACGTGGTGGAGCGCAAGCCGGGCCTGCTGCCGCCGTTCGTGCACGTGCATCCGGCCGACGACGTCCGCACCGCCATCGAGAGCCTGCGCGAGTACGAGGTGTCCCAGCTGCCGGTGCTGAGCACCGAGCCGCCGGTGATGGCCGCCGAGGTGGTCGGCTCGATCGTCGAGCGCGACCTGCTCGACGCGCTGGTCACCGGACGGGCCCGGCCCGAGGACACGGTGTCCGGCCTGATGTCGCCGCCGCTGCCGATGGTCGGCTCGGGGGAGCCGCTCAGCGCCGCGGTGGCCGCCCTGGGCACGGCCGGCGCCGCGCTGGTCCTGGTGGACGGGAAGCCGGCCGGGATGATCACCCGGCAGGACTTGCTGACCTTCCTGTCCGGCCACGGCTAGGCCGCCCGGCTACCCCGCCGTCCGGCTCCGCCGTCGCTACACTGGTCCGCCTGCGGCACAGATTTAACTGCCGCGTTGTTAGCAAGCACAGTGTTAGCACAGACGTTGTTAGCAGGCATGGGCGCCACATCGGCAGCGGGCCAGGGGAGCGGGACGGCGATGCACAGT
>JBOHCO010001447.1:0-1346 GCA_050698895.1 Streptosporangiaceae bacterium | reverse complement strand
GAGCTGCCCGGCCAGCCGCGCGGCCGCGTCCAGCACCTGGCTGGCCGTCGCATCGGCCGGCCCTGGCGCGCCGGTACCGCCCACGCCGTCAACGTTCTCACGACTTGGTGCTGTCAACTTCTCCTTAACATGGGCCTCGGTCCGCTGGCGGTGCCGGCGGGCGGCGCTGCGGCAGGTGGCGTCGCAGTAGCGTCGCCGGCGACCCTGACCATGCTGGACAGGGAGCAGCCTGGCGCAGGCTTCGCAGGCCGCTGGCTGGTCCACCTCGGCCATGACGTCCCTCCCTTTACGTGCTCATCCGAGAGCACGATTTTACCATAGCGTGCTGGCTCGAGGCGTGGCACGTAAAGGAGGGGGCCGACGCCAGAAGATAACTGCCAGGGCGGCCGCCTCGCGAACGCCACGCATCCTGACCCGGCCTGCTGACCGGCCTACTGACTCGGCCTGGCCACCCCGGCGCTGGCGTAGATGGCGTCGATGACCGCCATGTTGCCGACCGGGTCCGCGTCCTCGGTGGGCAGCCGGGCGCCGCTGCGCAGCGCCTCGTGCACCGCGGCCAGCTGGTGGTCGTAGGTCTCCGCGCCGGCCACGGTGCGGGTGCCCGGCAGCCCGTCGATCACCTCGCGGATGCTGTGGCCGCGGGACGGGAAGACCACGCCGGTCACCTCTAGCGTGCCGCGCTCGGCCTCGACGCGGAGCGACTGGGTCAGGGCCACGCCCTCGGTCATGCTCGTCTCCAGGCGGCCGCGGACGCCGGAGGGGAACTCCAGCTCGGCCCGGATGGTCTCGTCGACGCCCAGCGGGCCCAGCTCAGCCTCCGCCGTCACCACCGTCGGCTCCTGGCCCGCGAACGTGCGCAGCCAGTGCACCGCGTAGCAGCCCAGGTCCATGAGCGCGCCACCGCCCAGCTCGGGCGCGTGGCGCAGCGACTCCGGGAAGAACGGGATGCTGGCCGAGAAGTTCGCCGTCAGGGACCGGATCTGGCCCAGGCGGCCGGAGGCCAGGGTCCCGGCGATGGCCGCCTGCAGCGGGTGATACCGGTCGTGGAAGGCCTCGATCACCCGCCGGCCGGCCCGCCTGGCCGCCTCGTTCATCTCGGCGGCCTGCGCGGCGTTCATGGCGAACGGCTTCTCGCACAGCACGTCCTTGCCCGCGGCCAGCGCGGCGATCGACAGGTCCGCGTGGCGGGACGGCGGCAGCGCGTTGTAGACCAGGTCAATGGACGGGTCGTCGAGCAGCCGCTGGTAATCGCCGTACCAGGCCGGGATGCCGTGCTCGGCGGCGTAGCGGGCGGCCCGCTCCTCGTCGCGCGCGGCCACGGCGGCCACGGTCACATCGCCGCCGCG
>JBOHCO010001446.1:0-5074 GCA_050698895.1 Streptosporangiaceae bacterium | reverse complement strand
GACCGCGAGCCGCTCCCCGCGGATCACCCCTTCCGATCGCTGGATAACGTCGTCGTCACCCCGCACATCGGCTACGTCACCGAGGACCTCTTCCGCGCCGCCTGGCCGCGCATGGCGGAGGACGTCGCGGCCTACCTGGCCGGATCACCGATCCGCGTGGTCACCGACCCGGCCGACTGCCCGCCCATGGCGCCGCAGTAGCTACCAGCCGGGGCTACCCTCTCGTGATCGTGGCGAGATAGGTCCCGGGGAGAGTGGCGCCCGCCGGGACGTAGAGCCCCATCACCTGATTCTGATAGACGGCGTTCCCGGTCACGGCGCTGCATCCATCGGGGCACAGCGAGCTGGCCGAGACATTGACGGGATACCACGTCGCGGGCCCGAAGGATCCGTCGCGGGCGCTGACGGGGACGAAGGCCATCGACGCGGCCTGGGCCGAGCTGATCGCCACCAGGTCGAAACCGCCGGGCACCGCGGTGATCCCGTCGAAGTGCGTGGCCAGCGCCGGGCGGTTGCCGTAGCTGTAGTACCTCGGCCGTCCGAAGGCTCCGGTGGCCTCGTCGTAGGTCATGAGGAAGGCCTGCTGGTGCCCGCGGGCCGAGGAGCCCCCGGCCAGGGTGTAGTCCGGGCTGGCCGGGCCGCCGTCCTGCCAGATGCCGTACAGCGAGCTGCTGCTCGACATGCTGCCGCCGAGATCGAGCAGCGTCCACCGCTGCGTGGCCAGGTTGTAGATGAAGCCATTGGCCGAGATCAGGCCGCCCGGCACGCTCGGGTTGAGGTCGTAGTTGCCGACCACGAGATCGCCCATGGTGCTGTGCGCAATGGTGTCCATCACGAAGCAGCCGGTCCGGGTGGTGGGACAGGCGCGGGCCCCGCCGACCGTGCTGGTCCCGTCGGCTGGCACGTCGATGGAGGTCCACGATCCTCCTGGCCCGCTCACCGGGCCGAGGTAGATCATTCCCTGGTTGAGGACGCCGGGCGGCGCGGATGACGACACGTAGGCGCCGACGGCGCGAACCTGACCGCTCGGGATGGCGGCCGGGTTGACGGAGTGGGTATCGGGACCGTAGAACGTCGCCGACGTCACGCGGGGAAACGGCGGCGTCAGCACCGATACCACCGCTCCCCCGGCGCTGGCGAGCGGGCCCTGGTACAGGAGCGGATCGTTGTCGGTGCCGCTTCCGGTCGCCTTTCCGCCGGTCAGGACGACATTCCCGGTCGCCGCCGCCCGGACACCGGTGACGACGTCCCCACTGCGCAGGATCGCCGATATCGACGACCCGGCCGGGTCGGGGCGGATGTTCGCGCAGATGAGCGGCCGGAAGAAGATGGTCGGCTGGCCGTTGCTGAGGATGTCGCCGCTGTTGCCCTGGTGGATGTTGAGATACCAGCCGTGGGCGGGTATCGGCGCGGTGACGTGCGTGAATACCCGGACGGCATGCTGGATCCGGCCCCGGCGGCTGGCGACCAGGTCGCGCAGCATGTACGTGACCGGGCCCTGGCTCTGGCAGCTGCCCAGGTGAATGTGGGCCGCGTGCGGCCCGGGCGTGACCCCGCTGGCGGAAACGGTGACGGTGAGCGTCTGGCGGGCGCCGTTGTAGGAGATGGTGGCCCGGCCCCGCGGCGTGCCGTAGCTGACGCCGCCCGGGCTGACCTCGACGGCGATGAGCCGGCGCGGTCGCCGGCCCGGATGGCGCAGCCGGCGCGTCCTGGCGATCGGCTCGGTCGCGACCCGGCTGTTCCCCGTTCCCATGCGGATCACCAGGCGGCTGCCGCGCGGCAGGCGGCCGGCGAAGCCGCTGCGCAGGGTGGCGTCGGCCTGGCCGGCGCTGCTGGCCGTGAGCGTGCCGAACCCGATCGCCCGGGACCGGCCGGGCCGCACGAGATCCACCCGGTGCGACGAGCCGGGCGTCAGGCCGAACATGTCCGCGTGGACGGTGAGCCGGCCATGGCGGCCGCGCCCGAACCTGACCGTCCCGGCCGGCATCGGCCGCAGCGTCAGGGAGGCACGGTCCCCGGCGCGCTGGCCGGCGGCCGGGCGGGCCGCGTCAGCGTTCCTCGGGCTGGCGCCGGCCGGCCCGGCCAGCGCCAGGCCGGCCGCCCCGGCCAGCGCGGCTGCCGTCGCCGCACTTAAGCAGCTACGCGCGCCGCGATTGGCGCATGCGGTCATGCTCAATTGTCAGGTCCTTTCTGCTTCCCTGGCCTGGCCGGGCAAATAAGGAAGGAAGTCCGAGAGTTATTCCGGCCGGCCCACCCGATTCAGACTACAACGGCGCCGGTGATATCCCTCGTACGCCGCGACGCGCGGTTAATTAATGTCATCGTCAGCGCATTACGGCCGGGTAATGCGAACCCTCGTAATTTCAAATTAGGTCGGCGTACTTGATACCTGAGACATGGTTGTCATACTTGCCGCCACAAAGTAACCTAACACCAGGGGGGCTAGCGAAAGGGTAAGAAGGCTCTGAGATGGCCGCTAAGCTGCCTTATATCGTCCACTGTCCCATGTGTGAATATTTGGACACCTGGATAGTGATATTGTCGGACGATCCTTCCGAGGGCGCCCTGTCAGTCCGGGAGCGGCGGACATTCGCTGAAGAATTAGCGGCCGAGCATCCGCATCATCCGAAGCGCAGGGACTGGTCGGACGCCTCCTGAGATTCCGTTGCCCGGTCCCCTCCCCGGCCAGGTTCCAGCCGGGCCGGCTCCTGTCAGTCCGGTGCTTGCGGGTACGCAACCCAAGGTGTTGTGACGCAGTTGATGGTGGCACGTGCGAGGCTGGGCGGCTTTAGGCTGTGAGAGGCGATCATGCGATGCGTCCTGATATCAGGCCGGCCGGTACCTTCCCCGATTACTCTCTCCCGGATCACGTCGGCGCGGTGCGCAAGCTCAGCGAGCTTCAGGGCCGCGATCCGCTGATCCTGACCCTGGCCCGCGGCAACTACTGCCCCAAGGAGCACCAGCAGCACCTCCAGCTGGCCGCCAACTACCCGAAGATCGCGGTGGCCTACACCCAGGTCGTCACCATCGCCACCGACGACCATCACACCCTGCCGGAGTTCCGCGCGTCGGTGGGCGCCCAGTGGACGTTCATGGCCGATCCCGGTCGTACGGTCCAGCAGGACCTGGACATCCAGGAGTACACCGACCCCGAGCACAACCCGATGATCCCGCACACCCTGGTGCTCAAGCCGGGGCTGGTCGTTCACAGCGTCTACAACGGCTACTGGTTCTGGGGCCGCCCGTCATTCGACGACCTGTGGCGTGACCTGCGGGTCGCCACCAGCGAGACCCGCCCGGACTGGGACCTGGGCGCCCCGGGGCTCCGCGAGGCCTGGGACGCCGGCGACTACTCGAAGGTCCACGGCTGGGACCGGCGGGCGCCCGGCTCGACGCCGAACTCGTATGTTGACCCAGCACCGGAGGGGCCGGCGAAGTGAGCACGCCGGTCTGCGGGATGCTCGGGATCGAGCACCCGATCATCCAGGCGCCCATGGCCGCCTATTCCGAGCAGGCCGCGGCTGTCTCGAACGCCGGCGCGCTCGGCATGGTGACGCTGACCTGGTCCCCTGACACCGGCGCCGTCGTTCGCGAGACGGCCGGACTGACCTCCCGGCCGTTCGGCGGCAACTTCGTGCTCACCGAAGATCACCACCAGGGCCTCGACCAGGCCCTGGACGCCGGCCTGCGGATCGTCTCGTTCATGTGGGGAGATCCCGGCGGCTACGTCAAGCCGGTGCACGACGCCGGCGGGATTGTCCTGCACACGGTCCGCAGTGCCGAGGAAGCACGGCGGTCCGTCGCGTCTGGCGTGGACGTGATCGTCGCGCAGGGCCTGGAGGCCGGCGGCCACGTATGGGGAACCGTCGGCACGCTGCCGCTGGTGCCCGCGGTGGTGGACGCGGTGGCGCCGGTGCCGGTCATCGCGGCGGGCGGGATCGGCGACGCTCGCGGAGTCGCGGCGGTGCTCGCCCTGGGTGCCCAGGCCGCGTGGCTGGGCACGCGGTTCCTGATGGCCCGGGAGATGCCGATCCACGAGGACTACCGGCGCGCGCTGACCGCCGCGGCCGAGACCGACCCGCAGCTGTACCCCAACCTCTACGAGGTCGGGTGGCCCGATTCTCCCCACCGCGCGCTCCGCAACTCAACGGCCAGGCAGTGGGAGGCCGCGGGCCGCCCCCCGCTCGCGCAGCGGCCCGGAGCGGGCGACGTGATCGCGCACTTCGCTTCCGGCGAGGACATCGTGCGCTACGAGCCGGCGCCGCCGATGGCCGGGACGACCGGCGAGATCGAAGCGCTGTCGATGTGGGCCGGCCAGAGCGTCGCCCTGGCCCGGCAGACACAGCCGGCGGCGGACATCGTCACCGAGCTCACCTCCCGCCTGTAACAGGGGTTACACGTCCAGGATGAACCGGGCCGCCGGGCTCAGGCGGGCCAGGGTCTCCGGGCGGAGGTAGGCCTGCTGGTCCGTCTGCTGCGCGCGGTCGCGCCGGGTGAACAGGCAGTGCAGCGCCCGGCGCGGCCGGTCGCTGCGGTTGCTGGCGCCGCCGTGCCACAGGTGGCTGTTGAAGATCACCACCGTGCCGGCCCGGCCGGTGATCTGCACCTCATCGGGGTGGGGTGCGGCCGGGTCGGGCAGGGCCAGGCGCGGCACCGTGCCGGACCGGTGCGAGCCCGGTACCACCCGGGTGGCGCCGTTGACGGTGGTGAAGTCGTCGAGCAGCCAGATCGAGTTGCAGACCTGGTAGCCGCCGGGCGGCACCGGGCCGCCCCAGTCGGCGTGCAGGGCCTGCCGGCCGTGCCCCGGCAGCGCGGCGCGGAAGTTGAGCGACGAGAGCCGGAACTCGCCCAGCACCTCGGCGACGCAGGCCAGCACCCGGGCATCGGTGAAGCACGGCTCGAACACCGCACCCTTGTTGACCAGGTCAGCGAGCCGGTCCGTGCCCTTCTCCTGATGCACCTCGAGCCCGGCCCGCTCCCCCTCGGCGGCCAGCAGCCCGGCCAGCTGCGCGCGCGCCGCCTCCACCTGCGCGCCGGACAGCACGTCCGGCAGGGCCGCGTACCCGTCGCGGTC
>JBOHCO010001445.1:0-4941 GCA_050698895.1 Streptosporangiaceae bacterium | reverse complement strand
CCGGCGAGCCGGGCGAAGCCTGGAACTGCGGGCCGATCCGCGCCCCCGTGTCGATGCTCGACGAGGCCGCTCCAGGCGGCGCGCCGGGCAGGCGCGACCACGGGCTGATCGGCGAGTAAGCGCTCATCGGACTCATCTCCCCGTGTATAACCCGCGTATAGCTCGCGTAAAAACCCGCGCGTACCGGAGCTGTGACTTTCATCATGCACCCGGGCCGCCGGCCCGCGCCAGCGCTCCGGGAGCGGGCGCGGGCCCAGTCAGGTAAAGCCGGGGACCGTGTACCAGGCCAGGCCGGGCTCGGGCCCGTCGTCGCGGGTCACCGCGGTCTCGATGAGCCCGTAGGGCCGGTCGGCGGCGTAGAACACCACGCCGGGGTTGTCCAGGCCGAACGGGCTCAGGTCCACCTCGAAGTGGTGCTTGTTGGGGGCGGAGAACCGGATCTCGGCCACCTCGGGGTGGGCGGTCAGCACCGCCGTGCCCATGGCCTGCAGGGTCTGCTGGAGGGCCCGGCTGTGCGTGTCCGCGAACGCGGTCAGCAGGGCCGACCTGACGCCCGCGTTCGAGGCGGCCCAGTCGCCGGCCGGGGCCGCGTACCGCCACCGGGCCACCAGCTGGGTGGCCAGGATCCGGTCGTCGGCCTCGGCCAGCGTCGTGTACTGGTCGGTGTAGAACCCGCGGAACTCCGAGCCGGTCGACTTGAGCACGACCAGGTCCTTGATCCCCGACACCACCCAGGCCCGCTCCGCGGGACCGGTCCCGTCCACGGTCACCACCGTGGTCCTGACCTCCTGGCCGCGCCGGGCGAACGCGTGATCATGCGGCTGGCCGTCGGCCTCGATGCGGTCCCAGGCGTACTCCTCGATCTCCACCCTGGCCCCGGTTACCGCCGGGATGCCGGCGGTGAAGTGCCGGGCCAGCCGCAGCGCGAAGTCCTCGATCTGGCCGGGCGGCTGCTGCCGGGCGAAGGCGTACACCGTGTTCTTCTGCGAGTCGGTGGGCAGCACGCTGGCCTGGTCGCCGGCCAGGTGGGCGGCGGCGAAGTCGCCGCGCAGCGCGGTCGACACCGACAGGTCCTGTATCCGGTGCCGGGGCGTGTCCCGCAGCAGCCGGACCAGCCGCACCTCGGCCTTGCCGTACTGGTTGGCGCCCAGCACGATTCCCATGGCTAGCTCCCTCGGTAGGTCGCGTATGCGAACGGGCTGAGCAGCAGCGGCACGTGGTAGTGGCCGTCCGGCTCGGTGGCGGCGAAGCTGACCGCGACCTCCGGGTAGAAGGCCCGCTGCCCGCTGGCCGCGAAGTACGCGCCGGTGTCGAACACCAGCCGGTAGGTCCCGGCGGGCAGGTCCGGCTCGCCCAGCCGCCCGACCCGCCCCTCGGCGTCGGTGACCGCCGCGGCCACCTGCGCCGCCAGCCCCGCCTCGCTGACCCGCAGCAGCGTCACCGGCACGCCCGCCGCGGGCCGCCCCCGCGCATTGTCCAGCACGTGCGTGGACACGCTCGCCACCCGTCCGTCCCTTCCGCTCTGCGCCGGCCGCGGCGGTCAGCCCGCGGGCAGCCGGTCGATGATGAGCTTCTCCAGATGATCCAGCCGGTCGGTCAGGTCGGCGTGGGTGACCACGTCGGCCAGCGCCAGGCGGACCGACGCGAGCTCCCTGGCCAGGAACTCGGTGTCGGCCTGGGTCCGGGCGGCCACGTCCCGGTCGCGCTCGATGCTGGCCCGGTCCCGGTCGTCCTGGCGGTTCTGGGCCAGCAGGATCAGCGGCGCCGCGTACGCGGCCTGGGTCGAGAAGGCCAGGTTGAGCAGGATGAACGGGTACGGGTCCCAGGCTTTGATGAACCCCACCGCGTTGAGCGCGATCCAGATGACGATGAACACCGACTGCCCGGCCAGGAACTTGCCGGTGCCCATCAGCCGGGCCAGGGCCTCGGCGAACTTGCCGAAGGCATCGGCGTCGTACCGGCCGGCCAGCCGCGGCCCGCTGCCGCGCGGCTCCGACAGGTCGGACCGGCCGCTCAGGATCGCCGGCGAGAAACGGGTGATCTTCATCATGCCTCCTCCCGCCGCCAGTCCGCTGGCAGCAGGCGGTCGAGAACGTCGTCGACGGTGATCGCGCCGAGCAGGTGCCCGTTCGGGTCGCAGACCGCCACCCCGACCAGGTCGTAGGCGGCCATCCGCACCGCGACCTGGTGGTCGGGCAGCTCGGGCCGGACGAAGGTGCTCTCCTCGATGCACTCGGACACGTGGTCGCCCGGCGGCTGGCGCAGCAGCCGCTGGAACCCGCAGGAGCCAAGGTAACGGCCGGTGGGCGTGATCGAGGGCGGCTCGCAGACGTATACCTGTGCCGCCGCGGTCATGGCCACCTCCGGGGCCCGGATCATGGCCAGCACCTCGGCCACCGAGGCGTCGGGCGTCACGATCAGCGGCTGCGAGGTCATCAGGCCGCCGGCCGTACCCGAGCCGTAGCGCAGCAGCCGGCGCAGATCCGCGGCCCGCACGTTCTCCATCTCGGACAGCAGATGCTCACGCTCGGAGTCCGACATCTCGGCCAGCAGGTCGGCCGCGTCGTCGGGCTCCATCTCCTCGACGACGTCGGCCACCCGCTCCACGCCCAGGCCGGCCAGGAACCGGATCTGGTCCGGCTCGGTCATCTGCTCCAGCACGTCGGCCAGCTCGGAGTCCTGGAGCGCCGCGGCGAGCTGGACCTTGCGGGTCGGCGACAGCGACAGCACCGCGCTGGCCAGGTCCCTGGGGTGCAGCTCGCGCAGCTGGACCAGCTGCTCGGCCAGCTCGCCGGCCTTGAACAGGTCGGGGTACTTGTCCCACGGCACGACCGCCGTGGCCTGCCGGCGCATGCCCCGGCGCTGGCCCAGCGCCACCACCGAGACCTCCCAGCCGCCGCGCCGGTCCTTGGCCATGCTGATGCCCACGTCCAGCACCATGGCGTCGCCGGCGGCCTGCCCGTACAGCTCCGAGGCCATCATCTCCCCGGACCGGCGGGCGAACCGGCGCAGGTCGACCGTGCCGCTGCGCAGGTGGGCGCCCTCGACCGAGATCTCCGCCAGGCGGCCCATGTTCACGAAGATCTGCCGCCGGTGCAGCGTCACCACCAGGCCCAGCACCCACGGCGGCTCGCCGCCGGCGGTGGGCAGGATGACGACGTCCTGGATGCGCCCGACCGGCAGCTCGTCGCTGTCCAGCAGCTGCCGGCCGACCAGCCGGGACGTGAAGACCGGCCCCTCGCTCACCTGCTCGCTCCTCGACCTTGGCCCCAGCCTGTCCGGGGTTCCCGGTCAGCACTGTCAATCTTGTCAGTTACTAAGCCAGATCATTCTGCGCCAGGTCAATGGGCGTAAACATCGGCCGGCTGCCGGCCGGGCGGCACCGTCAGGCGCGCAGGCCGTCGAGTACCTCGTCCAGCAGCTGACGCTGGCGGCCGGGGCCGACCCGGTCCGGGTACAGCACCCGCTCGGCGCTAAGCCCGTCGATCAGCACCAGGAGGTGGTGGGTCATCAGGTCGAGGTCCGCGCCCGGGCGCAGCTCGCCCAGCTTCTCGGCCTCGGCCAGGTAGGCGCGCAGCCGGGCGGTGAAGCCGTCGAACTCGGCGTGCTGCAGCCGGCGCAGCGACGGGTTGCCCAGGGCCCGGCTCCAGAAGCTGATCTCGATCTGGGCCTCCAGGTCCCGCTCCGCGTCCAGCGGCAGCGCCTCCAGCAGCACCGCCCGCAGCGCGTCCAGGCCGGCCAGCCCGGCGGCCCTGGCGTCCATCCGGGCCACCACCCGGCGGTGCGACATGACCAGGGCCGAGCCGAGGATGTCGGCCTTGTCGTCGAAGTAGTGGGCCAGGATGCCCCGCGAGCAGTTCGCCTCGCGGGCGATGGCGCTGATGGTGGCCTTGGCGATGCCGTCGCGCGCGATCACCCGCCAGGTCGCCGACAGGATCTCGTCGCGCCGGGCATCCCAGTCGACGATCTTGGGCATCTTTGCGCGCATTCCTCTGCGTATCCGCGGCCACGCCGGGCCGGCCCTGTTTTTTTACCGGACGTCCGTCTAACATCCGTAGGTAGTGTATCGCCCGGACGACGGCGAGCTGAGATCCGCGGAGCTGACCGCGGCTCGGGCCCGGCTCGTCAGCTACAGCGCCCGCTTGCTTGACGACGGGCTGGCCGTCGGCAGCGCAGGCAATCTCAGCGTGCGCGCGGGCAGCGTGGTGGCCATCACCCCGTCCGGCATCGGCTACCACCGGCTGCGGGCCGAGGACATCTGCCTGGTCGGCGCCGACGGCACCGAGCTGGACACGCCCCGGACGCCGTCCTCGGAGACCCCGATGCACCTGGCCATCTACGCGGCGACCGGCGCCATGGCGGTGGTGCACACCCACTCGGCCGAGGTCATCGCGCTGTCGGCGTCGCGCGACGAGCTGCCGGCCATTCACTACGCGATCACCGGGCTGGGCGGCCCGGTCCGGGTGGCGCGCTACGTCCGGTTCGGCTCCGAGGGGCTGGCCGCGGCGGCCGTCGAGGCGATGGCCGGGCGCAGCGCGGCCATCTTGCAGAATCACGGCGCGATCACCTGCGGGCGGAGCCTGACTGAGGCCTACGACCGGGCCCTGCTGCTGGAGTGGCTGGCCCGCACCTACCGGCTGGCGCTGGGCTACGGGCCCGAGCCCCGGATCCTGTCCGACGCCGAGCTGGCCGAGGTCACCGCGGAGGCCCGCCGCCGCCGGTACGGCGAGTCATGACTGTGCCGCCCAGGGGGGACACAGCGCGCCCCGGGGACACCCCAGACCCCGATGGCCCTATCCCCCCGCGCCGCCTGCCGGCAAAAGCGGGGACAGCGACGGCTGGCCGCTCGGCCCGGTGGTGGCGCTGGGCGCGCACATCCTGGACGTGCTCGGCCGGCCGGTGGAGGCCATCCCGCCCGGCCAGAGCAGCACCCGGCTGACC
>JBOHCO010001444.1:0-2965 GCA_050698895.1 Streptosporangiaceae bacterium | reverse complement strand
GCCGGGCTGGCCCTGCTGGCCGCCGGGCGCGCGGACGACGACCTCCCGGCCGAGCTGGCCGACCTGATCACGGCGCACCGCCGCCCGCAGCCGCCGTACGAGGCCGGGCCCCAGGCCGCCCGGCTGGGCGCCACGGCGATGATCGATATCAGCGACGGCCTGGCCCAGGACGCGGGGCACGTGGCCGCGGGCAGCGGGGTGAGCATCGACATCGACCCGGCCCGGCTGCCCGATCCGGGGCCGCTGCGCGCCGCGGCCGGGGCGCTGGGGGCGGACTGGCTGGACTGGGCCCTGACCGGGGGCGAGGACCACGCACTGGTGGCCACATTCCCGCCTGGCACGGCGCTTCCGGCGGGCTGGACGGTCATCGGGACCGCGGGTCAGGGATCGGGCGTTCTCGTGAATTCCCGGCCGCATCCCGGTATCGGCGGCTGGAATCATTTTCGCTGATTCAGAGCGACACGCCGATGATCGTCGGCGGGTGGCCCGCACGCACTAGCTGAGCCGGGCTTCCGCTTGATATAAACCCCCTGATGCCCCGTCATCGCAAGGAGCGCATACCTCGGCACAGGGCGCAGCCCCCAGGTCAGCAGCCTGGGCGACGCGCCCCCGACAGTGCTGCCTCCGGCGAGCCCGAAAATGGGTCGCAAACAGCCGCGGAAAATGTCCCGGCGGTCGAACAGAACGACACCGCGCCACTGCTGGCGGTCGGATCCACCCCTGAGCCGGCCGCCGCCGGCGGGCCGCGCCGGCCCCAGCGCCAGCGGCTGCGCCGCCACGCGGCCGCGACCGGCGCCAGCCGTCCCCGCCGGATGCGCGGGCTGCTGATCACCCCGTGGTTCGCCGCCGGGGCCGGGTTCGTCATCGCCGCCGCCCTGGCGCTGAACTCGCCGCACACCGTGCTGACCTACCGCCCCAACACCGAGCCCTGCGTCGGCAACTGCACGAGCGCCGGGCCGTCCAGGGGCTCGGCCGCGCTGGCCACGCCCGGCGTGCAGATCAAGACGGCCAGCCCGGCCCGCACCGGGGCTGGCGCCCACGCCCGGCGGCGGTCCTCGGCCGGGAGCGGGCACACGGGCGGGCACCGTGGCGGCGGCACCGGGACGTCGGCCGGGGTCGGAGTCGGTTTCCGGGTCCTGTTCAACAAGTACAACCAGTTCAGCGCCTTGATCACGATCCCGGCCGGGCAGACGGCCCACGGGTGGAGCCTCCAGTTCAAGATCCCCGGCACGCAGATCACCCGGATCTGGGGCGCCCAGTGGCTGCCGGCGGGTAACGACGGCGGGCTGGCCACCACGCTCGGCCGCGAGGGTGCCCAGGGCAGCCAGGGGCCGGACGGGCCGGGTCCCGGCTGGCCGGGCTGGCGGGAGTGGCAGAGCCACCACGGCTCGTGGCCGGGGCACGGCAACGGGTTCCTGGTCGTCGGGCAGGGCCGTCCGGTCACGCCCGTGGGCTGCGTGCTGAACCACGTCGCCTGCCACTTCGGCTGACCGGCCGGACGGCCCCGGCGGCCCGGACGGCGGGTGGCCATAGGCTGGCCGCATGACGCCAACCCCGCCGCGCGTCCTGGGCATCGCGGGCTCCGACTCCGGAGGCGGTGCCGGGATCCAGGCCGACCTCAAGACCATGCTGGCGCTCGGCGTGCACGGCATGACCGTCGTGACCGCCGTGACGGCCCAGAACTCGGTCGGGGTGCAGGGATACTGGGAACTGCCGCCGGAGGCCGTCAGGGCGCAGCTCAGCTCGGTGCTGGGGGATATCGGGGCAGACGCGGTTAAGACCGGCATGCTGGCCTCCGCGGCCATTGTCGAGGCCGTCTGCGATGAGCTGACCGGGCTGGCCGCGCCGCTGGTGGTCGACCCGGTGGCGGTGTCCAAGCACGGCGACGCGCTGCTGGCCGACGGCACTCTGGAGGCGATCAGGGAGCGGCTGCTGCCGCTGGCCACCGTGGTGACGCCGAATCTGTTCGAGGCCGAGCTGCTGACCGGCATGCAGATCGGCGACGAGGACGGCATGCTGACCGCGGCCCGGCTCATCGCCGGCATGGGGCCGCGCTGGGTCCTGATCAAGGGCGGGCACCTGCCCGGCCAGCCGGTCGACCTGCTGGTCGGCGGGAACAGCCAGATCCGCTACCCGGCCGAGCGGATCAGCAGCGAGCACACCCACGGCACGGGGTGCACGCTGGCCTCAGCCATCGCGTCCTGGCTGGCGCGGGGCGAGGACATGCCCGGCGCGGTCAAGGGAGCCAAGGAATACGTCACCGGCGCGATCGCCGGCGGGTTCCCGCTGGGTGGCGGGATCGGGCCGGTCGATCACGCCTGGCGGTTGCGCGACCTGAACGAGGTCAGCGAGTGATCTTGCCTGCCTTGATGCAGGACGTGCAGACGTTCAGCCGACGGGGCGTCTTGCCGACGAGCACGTGAACGCGCTGAATGTTGGGGTTCCAGCGACGCGGCGTGCGGCGGTGCGAGAACGACACGTTGTTGCCGAAGCCCGGCCCCTTACCGCAGACGTCGCAGACGGCAGCCACGGAATCGCTCCAAAGGTGCTAGAGGGTATTACGAGATGAATCACGCCCCGGTTCACGAGGCGGTCGGTGAAGGATATCCGACTCCGGCCCCTTCCCGCGAGCCGGACCGCCCAGCCGGGCGAGAGCCCGGCGTGAGCTGCACCGCGTTCCGGCCGACCCCAGGGCGTGATCAGGCTGGCCGGATTACGGCAGTCCGTGCTCCAGACCGATTTCCGCGGCGGGTGAGGCTGTCGCCTAACCTTCGGGCGTGAGCTTCGCCCCGGTCGGCCCTCCGGTCCGGGCTGGCGGCCAGCCCTGGCGGTCACTCCCCGCCCGGTGGTCCCGCGGTTGCTGCGCCGTCACGCTGTTCCCGGGGCTGGCCCGCCCGGATCCCGGTTTCTGGTACGGCCGCAATGCCGGCGCCCATGATCCCGGAAGTCCGTCAGCACATAGCGC
>JBOHCO010001443.1:0-1537 GCA_050698895.1 Streptosporangiaceae bacterium | reverse complement strand
CCAGGCGCTGGCGGGCGCCCGGCCCGTCGCCGAATCCGACCGAGGTGACGAAGTCGACCCGCTCCACGAACGCCCGCAGGTTCTGCCGCAGCACCACGGTCACCTCACGGCACGACGCGGCGATTTCGGGGGCGCCGCCGGCGCCGGGCAGGCGCACCTTGGGCTTGGCGTAGTCGCCGATGACCGTGGTGTTGAGGTTGCCGAACTTGTCGATCTGGGCCGCGCCCAGGAACCCGAGGTCGATCCGGCCCGGCTGGATCCAGTAGTTGAAGATCTCCGGCACGCTGACCACGGCGTCGGCCGTCTCGGCCAGGATGCCGTCGCCGATGGACAGCGGCAGCGCGCCGGGCTTGGCCCCGATGGTGCCCGACTCGTAGATCAGCACCAGCCCGGGCGCGTGGGTGGCGCGGGCCAGGTTGGCCGCCTCGCTGGGCAGGCCGATGCCGACGAAGCAGGTCATGCCGTCACGCAGGGTCCGCGCGGCGGTGACGGTCATCATCTCGTCGCGGGAGTAATCCGGGCTCACCGCGAGGCCCCGGCCCGGTCAGCGGCGGACCCGAACACCTCGGCCTCAAGCCAGGCGGTGAACGTCTCCCGGTCCCGGCTGATGGCGTCCCAGGCCACGTAGAAGTCGTTGTCGCGGACGGAGTAGTCCAGCGCGTACGACGGATGGGCGCCGCCAGCCGCCAGCGCGACGTAGCTGACCGTCCAGGCCGGCAGCACTACGGCGCCCGGCCGCGGGTCAAGCTCGTCCACGATCTCCTCCACGGTGACCACCGAGCGCCGCGACGCCAGCACGACCTCCTTCTGGACGCCGGTGATGCCCCAGAGCTGGACGTTCCCGGCCCGGTCGGCGCGCTGCGCGTGAACCACCGCCACGTCGGGGGTCAGCGCCGCCACCGCGGTCAGCCGCTCCCCCGTGAACGGGCAGGTGATCTCGCTGATGTTCTCGGTCAGGCCGGCCAGCCCGGTGCCGCGGTAGCCGCGCAGCACCGCGAACGGCAGCCCGGCCGCCCCGGCCGCGTACCTGTTGGCCATGCCGGCGTGGCTGTGCTCCTCGATGTCCAGCGGTACCGGCCAGGAGTTCTCGATGGCGTCGCGGAACCGGTGCAAAGACCCCACGCCGGGGTTGCCGCCCCAGGAGAAGACCAGCTTGCGCGCGCAGCCGGCCCCGATGAGCTGGTCGTAGATCACGTCCGGGGTCATCCTGACCAGGGTCAGGTCCCGCAGCCGCTGCCTGATTACCTCGCGTCCGGCCGCGTGCGGGATCAGGTGCGTGAACCCCTCCATCGCGACGGTGTCACCATCGTGGATCGTGCGCTCCACGGCCGTGGCCAGTGACACGATCTCCGCCACCCCTCACCCACCTTCTCGCTGGGCCGCTTACCGAAACGATATCGGGTTCTGGCCGCAAAGTGCACACTTGTGCGGACTACGAAATCCACCGGCGGGCCGACCGGCCGCGCGGGTGTGCCGGCCCGGCGGACGCGCCGTGCCTGGCCGCCTGCGCTGCTGTCCCGGCCGCCCCGGCTACGCC
>JBOHCO010001442.1:0-1200 GCA_050698895.1 Streptosporangiaceae bacterium | reverse complement strand
GCGGGCGACCGGGCTGGGGCCGGGCTTGAGGCCGCGCCCGGCGGGCGCGTCCGGGCGGGTGACCACGGCCGCCACCTCGTGCCGCGAGCCGAGCAGCGCCTCGAGCGACGCCACCGCGGGCGCCGGGGTGCCGGCGAAGACCAGCCGCATGGGCTAGATGGCCTTGCCGCGCGTCGCGTGCGGCGAGTCCCGCACGACCGGGACCGGCTCGCCCCACCACTCGGCGGCCCGGATCTCTTTCATCGCGAGCTTGCGCTGCGTGGCGTCAAGGCGATCGATGAACAGCACGCCGTCAAGGTGGTCTGTCTCGTGCTGCACGCACCGCGCCATCTGCCCGGTCCCCTCCAGGGTGACGGGGTCGCCGTACATGTTAAAGCCGGTGGCCACCACGCCGTAGGAGCGCTTGGTCGGGTACTGGAGACCGGGGAAGGACAGGCAGCCCTCGTCGTCGGTCTCCTCCTCTTCCGACAGCCGCAGCGCGGGGTTGATCAGGTGGCCGAGCTCGTCGTCGATGTAATACGTGAAGACGCGCAGCCCCACGCCGATCTGCGGCGCGGCCAGGCCGACGCCGGGCGCCTCCAGCATCGTGTCGCCGAGGTCCTTCACTAGCCTGCGCAGCTCGGCGTCGAAATCGGTTACCGGCTCGGCGGGCGTCCGCAAGACGGGATCACCGAAGAGACGGATCGGCCTGATGCTCACCCGGTTCCTCCTGGTACGTGGCACGCACGCGCGACGGCGGCGCTGCTTAAGTCTATGAATCCTGGCGCGCGCTGCCGCCCGGCGACCGCGCCTTGAATGCGGCCTTGCGGGCGGCTCGCGCCACCCCGGGGTCCGGGTGGTGCTCGCTCAGGGCGGTGAGCAGGCCGATCACGCCCGGATGGTCGACGCGCCACAGCCCGGCCACGATGTCGGCCTGGGCCGGGGCGGCCACCTCGGGCAGCAACTCGGCGACCACGTCCAGCGGGTCGGCCTCCTCCAGCAGCCCGGCGCCGAGGTCGACCAGCAGCCAGGTCCGGTCCTCGGGCCGCAGCTCGGCTTCCTCGTCGTGCTCGTGCAGCCAGACGGCGGCGTGGGCGCGCAGCAGCGGGTCGGTCAGCCCGGCCCGGATCTCCGGGGTGGCCGCGGCGCCGATCCGGTCCAGCACGGCGAACGCCGCGCCGCGCAGCCCCGGCGAGCCGGCCGCCGCGGCCCTGATCAGCT
>JBOHCO010001441.1:0-2452 GCA_050698895.1 Streptosporangiaceae bacterium | reverse complement strand
GTTCGGCACTGCGCGCGGCGGTCGAGGGCCTGCCGCCGGCCGTGCTGGGCCAGGCGCTGACCGGTGGGATCACCAAGCGGGAGATCCTGGACCTGGCCCCGGAACCGAAGAGCATCGCCTTCCACTCGCTGGACCCCGACGAGTTCGTGCTGGCCCCGCTGCCCAACTTGCTCTACCAGCGGGACACCTCGTGCTGGATCTACGGCGGGGTGTCGGTGAACGTGATGCGCCGCCGGGCCCGGATGCGCGAGACGATCAGCGACGAGGCGATGTACCGGTGGCACCCGATGTTCGCTGGCGCCGGGTTCGAGATCTGGTACAGCGGCGCGGACAGCGCCCCGGCCACCATCGAGGGCGGCGATGTCATGGTCCTGGGCAACGGCTCGGTGCTGGTCGGGATGAGCGAGCGGACCCAGCCGCCGGCCGTGGAGGTGCTGGCCCACCGGCTGTTCTCGGCCGGGGCGGCCCAGCGCGTACTGGCCGTGGACATGCCGAAGTCGCGCGCGTTCATGCACCTGGACACCGTGCTGACCATGGCCGACTACGGGGTGCTGGTGAAGTACGCGGGGATGGGCCTGCTGCCGTCCTACACCGTGGAGCCCGGCATCAGCGCCCGCGAGCTGAAGGTCACCGACCACCCGGCCGAGCAGATGCACGAGGCCATCGCGGCGGCGCTGGGCCTGCCGAGCATCACCGTGCTGTCCGCGACCCAGGACGTCCGCTCGGCCAAGCGGGAGCAGTGGGACGACGGCTGCAACGTGCTGGCCATCGCGCCGGGCGTGGTGGTGGCCTACGAGCGGAACGTGACCACGAATACCTACCTGCGCGAGAACGGCCTGGAGGTCATCCCGATCCGGGGCAGCGAGCTGGGCCGCGGCCGGGGCGGGCCGCGGTGCATGACCTGCCCGATCGAGCGTGATGCGTAGGCGCGCCGGAGGCGACTACGCATCACGCTCGATCGGTGCTTTCCCGTGGGGCCACCCCCCCCGGACCCCGGGGGAAACCTGAGCCGCTCGGGTGGGCGGGTCAGGTGGGTGGGCGGGGGGGCTCGTGGCGGGCCAGGTTGCGGGCGGCGGCGGTGAGCGCGGCCAGGATGACCGCCACCGAGGGCCGCCGCACGCCCGACTCCCTGGCCACCGCGTAAACGTTGCGGGCCGGGCTGCGGCCGGGCAGCTCGCGGACCACCACCCGGCCCTCGCCCGCGGCCAGTGTCAGCCGGGGCAGCACCGCGATCCCGATGCCCCGCGCGACCAGGCTCAGGATCGTGGCCAGGCCCTCGAACTCCCAGGGCGCCTCTGGCACGCCGCCCGCCCCGGCCAGCACCCGGTCCACCGCGCGGCGGGACGGCTCACCGCCCGGCGGGGCCAGCCAGGACTCGTTGCGCAGCTGGTGCAGCGCCACCGGCTCGCGCTGGCCGGCCACCCAGTGCCGGCGCGGCACGACCAGCACCAGGGAGTCCCGCACCAGGGGGTAGAAGCGCAGCCCGCCGGACTGGGCGGCGGGCGTCCGGCCGGTCCAGTCGTCGACGATGGCCACGTCGACCTGGCCCGCCCGGACCTGGCGAAGTCCTTCGCTGCCCCCGGTCTGGCGCAGCAGCAGGGTCAGCCCCTCGTGGGCTCGCACGGTGCGGGTCAGCGCCGGGGCGAAGGCCACGGCGGCGGTGGGGAACGCGGAGATGGCCACCCGGCCGACCGGCTCCTGGGCCGACACGTCGGCCTCGGCCGCCTCGATCAGGGCCAGGATCTCGGCCGCGTGCGCGACCAGCCGCCGGCCCGCGTCGGTCAGCTCGGCCGCCCGCGCGCTGCGGTCCAGCAGCGCGGCCCCGGCCTCCCGCTCCAGCGCGGCCAGCTGCTGGGACACCGCGGACGGCGTGTAGCCAAGCGCGGCGGCAGTGGCGGCGATCGTGCCGCGCTCGGCGAACTCCCTCAGCAAGCGCAGCCGGTGTACGTCTAGCATCAGCCCAGCTTATTCTCTGCCTCAGAGATAGCCGCTTGTCCTAATGCTTAACTATGGACATCCTGGTCAGTGGCACTGCAACGGCCGCAACGCCACGCCTTCGCACCAATGACGGTGCGCATACCTCCCCGTGTATGCCCCGCAGCTAGGAGTACCCGCATGCCTTGGGCCGGGCCGGTCACACCGACCGCACCAGCACCCCTCACGTCGCGCCGCAGCGGCGTTTCCGTATCCGCCACCCTCGCGGCGAACGAGGCCCTCGCCCGCCGCCGTCGCGGCGGCCAGCGGGTGCTGCCGCTGGCCTTCGGCGAGGCCGGGCTGCCCGTGCACCCGCGGCTGCGCGAGGCACTCGCGGCAGCGACCGCCAGCGGCAGCTACGGGCCCGTCGCCGGCATCCCCGCGCTGCGCGAGGCGGCGGCCGGCTACTGGACCCGCCGCGGCCTGCCCACCGAGCCCGGGGGGGTCGTCGCCGGGCCGGGCAGCAAGCCGCTGCTGT
>JBOHCO010001440.1:0-2532 GCA_050698895.1 Streptosporangiaceae bacterium | reverse complement strand
CCGCCACGCCGACCTCGACCACACCACCCCCTACGACCAGGGCGGCCCCACCTGCGAATGCAACCTCGGCGGCCACTGCCGCACCCACCACAAGATCAAGCAACTCCCCGGCTGGACCCTCACCCAGCCCAGGCCAGGCCACTTCCAGCTCACCACCCCAGCCGGACGCAGCTACACCACCACCCCCGACCCGTACCCCGCCTGACCTGACCGCCCCGCCGGTCCGCCTGGAGCAGGCGGCGTCGCCGTAGGGGCTACGCGGCGCGGGCGAGCGGGCGGCGCTGCGGGCCTTGAAGGGCTAGGTCGCGCTTCCGGACAGGCCAGGCACGGCGGCGTGCAGCTGGGCCCGCGAGGTGATGCCCAGTTTGGGAAAAATGCGGTGCAGGTAGTAGCCGACGGTGCGGTGCGAGATGTAGAGCTGCTGGCCGATCTCCCGGTCGGACAGCCCATCGGCGGCCAGCTTGGCGATCTGGAGTTCCTGCGGGGTCAGCTGGTCCCAGGCCTCGGGGGCGCGGCGGCGGCTGGACTCGCCGGAGGCACGCAGTTCCCGCCGCGCGCGCTCGGCGAGGTCGGCGAAGCCCAGCGCGTCAAAGCCGTCCCGTGCCGCCCGCAGTGGCTCGCGCGAGTCCGCGACCCGCCGCTGGCGGCGCAGCCAGCGACCGTACAAGAGCCGCGCGCGGCCTCGGAAGCAGGGCCAGCCGGCCAGGCCGCTGTCGATCGCCGCCCGGTAGAGCGCCTCGGCCTGGTCGTCGTCGGCCACCAGGGGCCGCGCGTACGCGGCCAGAGCCGCGAACAGCGGCGACGAGGTGGCGGCCAGCAGCGACTCGATCTGCTCCAGGTACTGCAGTGCCATCTCCGGGCAGCCGGTCTGGACCGCGGCCTCGACCAGGTCTGCGAGACCCCAGACGCCGACGAATGGCTGGTACGCGGCGTCGGCGGGATCGAGCGTCCGGCGCAGGTGCTCGAAACCCTCGGCGTAGCGCTCATCCACCACCGCGCCGCGGCCACGGGCGAGCTGCGCCATCGCCAGCATCGGGCTGGCGCCCATCGCCAGGAGCTGGGTCTCCGACTCGCTGACCAGCTTTTCCGCCGTGTCGCGGTCGCCTCGCTCGCCGGCCACCAGCGCCTGCGCCAGCCGCCCGGCTGCCTCCCACCGCGGCTGGCCAGTCTCCGCCGCCAGGCGGCAGGCCTCCTCCGCCGCGGCCAGGGCCAGCGGTGCCCGGGCGGTATGGGCCGCGGCCCAGGCCTGGGTGACCAGGGCGTTGGCGAGCACGCCCAGCCGGCCCTGAGCGCGCAGGCCGTTGACCGCCGTGTCGACGAACCACAGCGTGAGCTGGTAAGCCCCGACCGCGGCGGCGGCGTCCGCGACGAGGTGGGCCTGATAGGGGCGAGCCGCGTCCGGGGTCAGTCGGGACATCACGTCGATCAGCCGTGCGCCCTGGCCCACCGGGTCGGCGAGCGCGAGGATGGCAAGCCGGCCGGGCTCATCCTCCCGCGGCTCGAGGCGCCGCGCCGCCGCGACGATCCCGGCCTGCACCTCCGGGCCGGGACCTGCCCACCACGACCGGAACGCGATCATGAGGAGGGATTCCATCGCCAGGTCTGTGAGTCCGTCGGCCTGCATGCGCTCGGCCATCTCGACGAATGCATCGACCCGGGCGATGCCGGACCAGCCGGCCTCGATGAAGACCTCCCGCAGCCAGGACAGCCAGGTCCGCTCCGTCGCGGGCAGGTCGAGCGAGTCGGCCGCGTGAAGTAGCTGGGCGCCCAGCTCGCGGCGGCCGAAATACCGGGAAGAAGCCCACGATCGTGCTGGTGCACGGCGCGTGGGCCGACGCCGGGAGCTGGAACGCCGTCATCGCACGGCTCCAGCGGGCCGGCTACACCGTCGACGCGGCGCCCAACCCGCTCCAGGGCCTGAGCTACGACAGCGTCACGATCGCCGACTTCCCGCACGCCATCAGCGGCCCGATCGTGCTGGTCGGCCACTCCTACGGCGGTACGGTCATCACCAACGCGGCCGTGGGGGACAAGCAGGTCAAGGCGCTGGTCTACGACGACGCCTACCTGCCCGCCAAGGGCGAGACGCTGGTGGACCTGACCAAGCCGGGCTCCTGCTTCGCGGTCAAGAACCCGGCCTCGGTGCTCAACTTCGTGCCGTTCCCCGGCGCGCCGTCGGGTGTCGCGGACGCCTACGTGAAGCCGAGCGTGTTCCCCGGCTGCTTCGCCAACGGGCTGCCCGCCAGCGAGGGCAAGGTGCTGGCCGCCGCCCAGCGGCCACTGGCCTCTAGCGCCCTCACTGACGAGTCCGGCGTGCCGGCCTGGAAGACCATCCCGTCCTGGGCCATCATCGGCACGGCGGACCGCGTCATCACGCCCGCCGAGCAGCTGTTCATGGCTCACCGGGCGCACGCCCACATCACCAAGGTGCACGCCCCGCACCTGTCGATGATTTTCCAACCCCGGCGTGGTGGCCAGGGTCATCATGCAGGCCGCCCGCGCGGCAGGCTGACCTCGGGGACCTGTCCGCCC
>JBOHCO010001439.1:0-3954 GCA_050698895.1 Streptosporangiaceae bacterium | reverse complement strand
CCGACCTGGGCGCGCTGGTGTCCATCGAGGCGGGCAAGATCCGCTCCGAGGGCCTGGGCGAGGTCCAGGAGATGATCGACATCTGCGACCTGGGCGTCGGCCTGTCGCGCCAGCTGTTCGGCCTCACGATCGCCTCCGAGCGGCCCGGCCACCGGATGATGGAGCAGTGGCACCCGCTGGGCGTGGTCGGCGTGATCAGCGCCTTCAACTTCCCGGTCGCGGTGTGGTCGTGGAACACCGCGCTGGCCCTGGTCTGCGGCGACCCGGTGGTCTGGAAGCCGTCGGAGAAGACCATGCTGACCGCGCTGGCCTGCCAGGCGCTGGTGACCGAGGCGGCCCGCCGGGCCGGCGCGCCCGAGGCGGTGTCCGCGGTGCTGCTGGGCGGCGCGGAGGTCGGCCAGGCGCTGGTCGATGACCCGCGGGTGGCGCTGCTCAGCGCCACCGGCTCGACCCGCATGGGCCGCGCCGTGGCGCCGCGGGTGGCGGGCCGGTTCGGCCGGCTGCTGCTCGAGCTGGGCGGCAACAACGCGGCCATCGTGGCCCCGTCGGCCGACCTCGACCTGGCCGTCCGGGGCATCGTCTTCGCCGCGGCGGGCACGGCCGGCCAGCGCTGCACCACGCTGCGCCGGGTGATCGCGCACGAGTCGATCGCCGACGAGCTGGTCAGCCGGCTGGCCGCGGCCTACGCGACGCTGCCGGTCGGCTCCCCGCTGGCCGACGGCACGCTGGTCGGCCCGCTCATCGACGCCGCCGCCTACGCCGGCTTCGAGGCCGCGCTGGACAAGGCCAGGGCCGACGGCGGCGAGCTGGTCATCGGCGGCGACCGGGTGCTGGCCGACGAGGCCGAGGGCGCCTACTACGTGCAGCCCGCGATCGTCCGCATGCCGGCCCAGACCGACATCGTCAAGGCCGAGACCTTCGCCCCGGTCCTGTACGTGCTGACCTACGACTCCTTGGACGAGGCGCTGGCCCTGCACAACGACGTGCCGCAGGGCCTGTCGTCGTCGATCTTCACGCTGAACGTGCGCGAGGCCGAGCGGTTCACCGCCGCGGACGGCTCCGACTGCGGCATCGCCAACGTCAACATCGGCCCGTCCGGGGCCGAGATCGGCGGGGCGTTCGGCGGCGAGAAGGAGACCGGCGGCGGGCGCGAGTCCGGCTCCGACGCCTGGAAGTCCTACATGCGCCGGGCCACCAACACCGTCAACTACTCCGCCGACCTGCCGCTCGCCCAGGGCGTCGAGTTCGGCTAGCGCTCACTCCAGCGGGCTCACTCCAGCGGGCCCGGGTAGGCCTCCTCGGCCCGGTCGCCGAGCTTGGCCGTCTGGCGGCGGATGACGAACAGCACGGCCACGACGGCCACCACCGCCACGCCGAGCAGGATCAGGTTCACGGTGCCCGACACCCGCCGCAGGACGTTGCCGACCAGGTAGGCGGCGAAGGTGTAGATGGCCGCCCACAGGATGCCGCCCGCGGCGTTGGCGGGCAGGAATCGGCGCCAGCGCATCTTGCTCACCCCGGCCAGGAACGCGGCGTAGGCCCGCAGGATGGACACGAACCGGCCGAAGAACACGACCTTGCCGCCGTGCCGGTCGAACAGGTAGCGGGCGATCTTGAGCTTGCGCTCGTCCAGCCGGACCCTGGGCCCGTACTTGCGGGCCAGCCAGTAGCCGCCCTTGTCGCCGATCCAGTACCCGATGTTGTCGCCGATGATCGCGGCCGCGCTGGCCACCGCGAAGATCACCCACGGGTTCAGCCGGTGGGTGTGCCCGGCGTAGGTGCCGGCCAGGATCAGGACCGTCTCGCCGGGCACCGGGATGCCCAGGCTCTCGGCACACACGAACACGAACACGGCCGCGTACCCGTAGACCGCGATGTAGTGGCTGAGGTTCATCAACCCCCGTCCGTCAGCCCCGAAGCCTGCCTAGTCCCCCGTCAGTTACCCAGGCGCGTAGCGCTCAAGTATGCCCTGCGCGGTGTCCAGCAGCAGGTCGCGCACGGCCGGCGGGGACAGCACCTCGACCAGGGGGCCGAACCCGGCCAGCCGGTGCGCGGCGGCCCGCTCGTGCTCGAAGCACAGCACCAGCGCCCGCCAGCCCTGCTCGTCGGGCGGCTCCGCGGCGTCGATGGCGTCGCGGGCGTAGTCGCCCAGCACCTCCGGCAGGATGGCCAGCGCCTGCGGCGAGGCCCGCAGCCGGACCGGCAGCCGCGGCCTGGTGGCCATGAACTCCCGCGACCAGTCGGCCCAGAACGCGGCCAGCTCGAACCCGGCCGGCCGCTCGAACGGCTCGGGCCGGACCTGGGCCGAGATGATGCGGCCGACCCGGAACACCGCCGTCCGCCGCTCAGGCTCGCCGGCCGCGGCGACCAGGTACCAGGTGCCGGCCTTGTTGACCAGCCCCAGCGGCCCGACGCTGCGCGGCGCCGGGTCGGCCTGGCCGTTGCCGCGCCGGTAGCGCAGGTCCACCCGGCGGCCCCAGCGCAGCGCCTCGGCCAGCCGCCGCAGCTCCGGCACCGGCTCGGCCGAGGTGAACCAGCGCGGCATGTCGAGGTGGATCAGCGGGCCCGCCTGCGCCTGATCGCCCGCCAGGCCCGAGGTGACCCGGATCTGCCGGTGCGCCGCCGTCACCGCGTCGGCCAACCCGAGCTCGCGCAGCGCCGGGGGCACGCCCAGGATGATCAGCGCCTCGGCCTCGTCCCGGCTCAGCGCGCGCAGCGGGAACCGGTACCCCGGCAGCAGCTCGCACCCGCCGCCGGGCCCGGACTCGGCCATGACCGGCACCCCGGCCGCGCTCAGCGCCTCCAGGTCGCGGTAGACGGTCCGGACGCTCACCCCCAGCTCAGCGGCCAGGGCACCGGCCGTGATCCGGCCCCTGGCCTGGAGCAGCAAGACCAGGGACACCAGGCGGTCGGCGCGCACCCGCTCAGGCTAGTTCAGAATCGCTGACATGGGGTGTCAGGAATCCGGTCGTAGGGTCAACGTCTGTTAAGGAGCCAAATCTGCGGTCGGAACCGAGGAGAGGTTGCCATGCCAGTGCCAGAGCCGGACATCTTGGCGTACTACACGCGGCCCGAGGTGATGACCGCGATGGGCCGCTACGCGCCGCTGGTCGAGCCGCTGCCGCGCGACATCGCCGGGCTGGCCGCGGTCGGCCAGGGCCTGATCGTCCACGAGCACATGGCGGAGCAGGGCTACGGGGTGCCGCTGACCGAGGCGGACCGGGCCAGCGTGCACACCCGCCCGGTCGAGCGGATCCTGGCCCAGATCGTGGCCCGCGACGACCGCCCGCTGGGGATCGCGCGCGAGCCCGCGGGCCGGCTGCCCGGCAACTGCCGGCACTTCACCGTGCTGATGACCGCGCTGCTCCGGGCCCAGGGCACCCCGGCCAGGGCCCGCTGCGGGTTCGGCGCGTACTTCGGCGGCGACATGTTCGAGGACCACTGGGTCGGCGAGTACTGGAACGCGGGCCAGGGGCGCTGGGCGCTGGTCGACGCGCAGATCGACGCGAGGCAGCTGGGCTGGTTCCCCATCGACTTCGACGTGACCGACGTGCCCCGCGACCGCTTCCTGGTCGCCGGGCAGGCCTGGGCCAGCTACCGGGCCGGGCAGGCCGACCCCGACAAGTTCGGGCTCAGCGTGATCAACGAGTCCGGCGACTGGTGGATCGCGGCCAACCTGATGCGCGACGCCGCCGCGCTGCTCAACATCGAGCTGCTGCCCTGGGATGTCTGGGGGGCGATGCCGGGGCCGGCCGACCCGATCGGCGAGGACCTGGCCACCCTGTTCGACCGCCTGGCCAAGCTGACCCAGGAGCCCGACGGCACGCTAGCCGAACTGCGGCAGCTGATGCACGACGACGACCGCCTGCGCGTGCCGCCGACGGTCCTCAACGCCGTCCGCGAGCGCCAGGAGCCCGTCGGCTGACGTCCGGGGGCATGCGGGCCCGCGGGGCG
>JBOHCO010001438.1:0-5980 GCA_050698895.1 Streptosporangiaceae bacterium | reverse complement strand
CCGGGGCGGCGACCGAGTCGAGGATGGTCCGGCGGGCCTGGTCGACGGCGGCCAGGATCGCGCCGCGCAGCACCGGGCCGCCGGTGACCGCGGTCGGCACCACCTGGGGGTGGGCCGGGCAGATCCGACCCACCTCGGTCTCGACCCGGCTGGCCAGCTCCATGCCGCCGGCCCGGCCCACGTCGCCGCCGAGCACCACCAGGCCGGGGTCCAGCACCACCGAGATGGCCGCCACCCCGGTCGCCATGCGCAGCGCCAGCTCGGCCACGAACGCGCTGCCCCGCTGATCCCCCGCCCCGGCGGCCGCGATGGCCGCGGTCACGGCGGCGTCCGGGGTCAGGGCCTCGAAGCCGTACTCGGCGGCCAGCGCCGGCACGGCCTGGCCGCCGATCAGGGACTGGAACGCGCCGGTGGCCGGGTGGGTCACGTCCTCCGGGAGGGGCACTCCCGGCACGGGCAGGTAGCCGATCTCGCCGGCCGCCCCGCCGACGCCGCGGTGCAGCCGCCCGCCGAGGATGGTGGCCAGGCCGACTCCGACGCCGACCCAGACGAGCACGAAGTCGTCGAACCCGGCGGCGGCGCCCACGGACCGCTCGGCCATGGCGGCCAGGTTCACGTCGTTCTCGATGGTCACCGGCCAGCCCAGCTCGCTGCGCAGCGCGCCCAGCACGCCCTCGTGCCAGGCGGGCAGGTTGACCGCCAGCCGGGGGTCCCCGGTCCGGGGGTCGAGAACGCCGGGGGTGCCGATCACGAACGCGCGCAGCGACTCGGGCGAGATCCCGGCCGAGGCGCAGGCGGTGATGACCGTGCCGCGGACCAGCTCGACGGGGTCCTGGGTGCCGTTGGGGCTGACCGACACCTCGGCCACCACGCGGCCGGTGATGTCGGCGACGCCGGCGCTGACCTCGTCCCGCTCGACGTGCATGCCGGCCACGTAGGCGCTGGACGGCACCACGGCGTAGAGGGCGGCGTTCGGGCCCCGGCCGCCGGCCAGCTCGCCGGCCACCGTGACCAGGCCGCGCTCCTCGAGCCGGGACAGCAGCTGCGACGCCGTCACCTTGGACAGTCCCGTGTGCTCACCGAGCTGAGCCCTGGTCAGCGGGCCGCCGGTCAGCAGCAGCTCCAGGGCTGCCCGGTCGTTCAGCTCCCGCAGCAGGCTCGGCGTCCCCGGCCGTCGATCCATCCCCACCCCTTACCGCGCTGGGCCCGCTCCGGCTGGTGCCGACGGGTCCAGAGGTCCCAGCAGGCAAGCCTGCCAGGATGCGCACTGTGTCTCAATATGGCAACGACATCTATTTTACAGGAAACTTTCCTGTTAGTTTCTGCCCAGGTCGTGTCTAGGCCGCTACCCGGCGAGCACCAGGCAAGGCTGACGGAACTGAGCGGGGCGGGCAAGGGCTGGCCAGCACAGTACCGGCCAGCCTCCAGCGTAAGTGCCCGGCCGCCAGCAGCGCGCCCGGGCCGGAGGCGTCCCCCCGGAGGACGTGACTCCGCGACAGGCAAGCCGGGAAGGGAGATCGGGCTATGACCCTCAGGGGAGTGAACCTCACCAGATCAGCGGCCGCGGTCGGCGCGGCCGTCATGCTTACTGGGGCCGCCGCGGGCATCGCGGGATGCGGCTCGAGTGGCAGCTCAGCATCAGGCTCGTCGGCGCCGGCCAAGCTGGTCGTCTGGCGGATGGGCTCGTCGGTGCCGTCCCAGGTGACCTGGATGAAGGGCGTCACCAGCCAGTTCCACAAGCAGTTCCCCGCCTACGCCAAGACCAAGGTGGTCGTGAACTGGATCCCGTGGGGCAACCGGACCACGGACTGGACCAACGCCCTGACCAGCGGCAAGGGCGGCCCGGACATCACCGAGCTGGGCAACACCGACACGCCGGGCGTGGCCAGCCAGGGCGCGCTGGCCGACATCTCCACCGAGGTGCACGGCTGGTCGCACAGCTCGGACCTGATCTCCGGCAACCTGGCCAACGACGTGGTCAACGGGCAGAACTACGCCGTGCCGTGGTTCGGCGGCGTGCGCGGCATCTGGTACCGCAAGGACGAGTTCGCCAAGGCCGGCATCACCGCCGCCCCGACCTCCTGGGCCGAGCTGGTCAAGGACGCCAAGCTGCTCCAGAAGAAGTACCCCGGCACCTTCGGCCTCGGGGCGCCCAGCAACTACACCAACGCGATCGTCAGCTTTATCTGGGGCGCTGGCGGCCAGGTTGCGGTAAGCAAGGGCGGCAAGTGGACGGCCGAGCTGACCTCGCCGCAGGCCGAGGCGGGCATCAAGTTCTACGCTGACCTGCTGCTCACCCAGCACGTCTCGCCGTCGAAGTACATCGGCCAGACCGAGCTGGGCGCGCCCGGCGCCACCTCGGGCGGCAGCGACGAGGACTTCGCCAAGGGCACGCTGGACATGTACATCGACGGCCCGTGGGCCCAGGCGGAGCTGGAGCAGGTCAGCAAGAAGTACGAGTCCCAGTGGGCCTCGTTCCCGATCCCGAGCCAGAACGGCCCGAACCCGGCCCCGGCCTTCGCCGGCGGATCCGACCTGGGCGTGTGGGCCAAGAGCCCGAACAAGACGGCGGCCTGGGACCTGGTCACGGTCATGGACAGCCCGTCCAACGCGACCACGTTCGCCACCGCGTCGGGCTTCTTCCCCGAGTTCACCTCGCAGCTGTCCAGCGGCGTCTACACCAGCAGCCCGGTCATGTCCGGGTTCGCCAAGGCGGCCGGCTACACCCAGATCTCCCCGCTGAACTCCAAGAACTGGGCCACGGCCGACGCCACCGACCAGATCATCCCCAACATGATGAAGGCGCTCATGCAGGGCGCCAGCTTCTCCTCCACGGTCAGCAAGGCCAACACTGAGCTGCAGAATGTGCTGAACACCGGCAAGGAGTCCTGACTGGCGCTGCCCCAAAAAGGCAAGAGTGCCCCCAGCCCCTGGCCGGGCCCTGTCCCGCCCCGAAGGCCCCTAGCAGCCCAGTCCCCGGAAGGAGCTGACCCGTGGCGGACACCGTCCAGCGCCGGCGCTCGGGACGGCCGGCCCGCAGGCCGCCCGGCCAGCGCCCGGCCCGGCCGCGCCCGGCCAACCAGTCCGCGCAGGCCCGCGCCGCCGACTTCATCCGGCGGCACAAGATCGCCCCCTACCTGCTGCTCGCCCCCGCGCTGATCGGGATCGCCCTGGTCCTGCTCTGGCCCCTGGTCCAGGTCGTGCTCTACTCGTTCCAGAACTACGGCCTGCCCCAGCTCACCGGCGCGGCGCCGACCCAGTGGGCGGGCCTGTCCAACTTCTCCAGCACCTTCGCCGACCCGGAGTTCTGGGTCGCGCTGCGCAACACGGTCATGTTCGCCGTCGTGATCGTGCCCCTGACCCTGGTCATCGGGACCCTGATCGGGCTGCTGCTCAACCACCTGGGCCGCAAGATGGCGGCCTTCGTCTCGGCCGCCGCGCTGCTGGCCTGGGCCACTCCCCCGACCGCCGGGGCCGTGCTGTTCTACTGGATGTTCAACCCGGATGGCGGGCTGGCCGACTGGACGCTGTCCCGGCTGCCGCACTGGCTGGTCGGCAGCACCAACTGGGCCCAGTACAACTGGACCACCAACGGGGCGCTGCAGGTCTACACCGTGCTGACGCTGCTGGTGCTGTGGACCTCGTTCCCGTTCATCGCCGTGACCGTGCTGGCCGGGCTCAAGACCATCCCGGCCGACCTGTACGAGGCGGCCTGCATCGACGGGGCCGGCCGGTGGCGGATGTTCTGGCGGGTCACCTTCCCGCTGATGAAGCCGATCTTCCTGGTCCTGCTGCTGCTCTCGGTCATCTGGGACTTCAACATCTTCAACCAGATCTACCTGATCAGCGGCTTCCCCGGTAACCAGAACGAGTACAACCTCTCGCTGTACATGTACGACAAGGCCTTCGGCTTCCCGCCCAGCTACGGCCTGGGCGGCGCGCTGGCGCTGATCTTCGCGGCCATCGTGCTGGTCATCACGGTCGGCTACGTCCGCGCCTCGGTCCGGCAGGGGGCGCTCGCCTAGTGACCGCCGCCCAGCCCCGCCTGCGGAACTCGGCGCTGCGCCCCGGCCACGCGGCCCGGTACCGCGCCGCGCGCCGGGCCCGCACCTTCAGCCTCAACGGCATCGCGCTGATCATCGCCCTGGTCACGCTGTTCCCGATCTTCTGGATGATCTCGACCGCGTTCAAGCCGTCGCAGGAGATCTACTCGCTGACCCCGAGCCTGCTGCCGACCCACCCGACGCTGCACAACTTCAGCCAGGTCGTCGGCGGCCAGGCGTCCGGGATCGGCCCGGTCTGGATCTTCTTCCGCAACAGCCTGAGCGTCACGCTGGCCACCGTGCTGGTCGCCTCGCTGCTGTCGCTGCTGGCGTCGGTGGCCGTGGCCCGGTTCCGGTTCCGGCTGCGCTCCTCGTTCCTGATCATGCTGCTGATCGTGCAGATGATCCCCGGCCAGGCCCTGATCGTGGCCCTGTTCGTCGACTTCAACCACCTGAACCTGCTCCAGAACCTGGGCGGCCTGGTCATCGTCTACGCGGCCCAGGCGCTGCCCGTGTCCATCTGGATGCTGCGCAATTTCGTGGCCACCGTGCCCGCAGAGCTAGAGGAGGCAGCAGCCATCGACGGGGCGTCGGCGCCGAGGATCTTCTGGAAGATCCTGTTCCCGCTGGTCATGCCGGGACTGGTCGCGACCAGCATCTTCTCTTTCATCACCGCCTACAACGAGTTCATCGTCGCGCTGACCTTCCTCGGCCAGGCGCACTCCACCTACACCCTGCCGATCTACCTCACGTACTACTTCGGCCGCGGCGGCGCGCAGTGGGGGCCGATCATGGCCGCGTCCACGCTGTACACCATCCCGGTGCTGGTGTTCTTCATGATCGTCCGCCGCCGGCTGGTCGGCGGCCTGGTCGCCGGGGCGGTGAAGGGGTGAGGACCCGCCACGCCGACCCCGCCCTGGACCGGCTCGCCGACGCCGTCCTGATCCCGCCCTTCCCCGGTCACGGCGCCCCGCCCTGGGTGCTGGCCGCGCTGGCCGGCGGGCTGGGCGGGGTCACCCTGTACGGCCCCAACATCGATTCCGCCGGGCAGCTGGCCCGGCTGACCGCGGCGCTGCGCGCGGCCGACCCCGACGCCGTCATCGCCATCGACGAGGAGGGCGGCGACGTCACCCGGATCGCGCACCAGCAGGGCAGCCCCTACCCGGGCAACGCCGCGCTGGGCGCCGTGGACGACGTCGCGCTGACCGAGGCGGTGTACGCGGCGCTGGGCGCCGACCTGGCCGCCCTCGGTGTGAGCGTGAACCTGGCCCCCGCGGTGGACGTCAACACCGCCGCGGACAACCCGGTCATCGGCACCCGGGCGTTCGGCTCGGACACCGCGCTGGTCGCGCGGCACGCCGCGGCCGCCGTCACCGGGCTCCAGTCAGCCGGGATCGCGGCCTGCGCCAAGCACTTCCCCGGCCACGGCAGCACCCGGCTGGACAGCCACCACGTCATCGCCACGGTGGACGCGTCGATGGAATTGCTGGCCCGCCGTGACCTGCCCCCGTTCGCGGCCGCCATCACCGCCGGCGTCCGGGCCGTCATGCCCAGCCACCTGCGGGTCCCCGAGCTGACCGGCGACCTGCCGGCCTCGCTGTCCCCGGCCGCGCTGACCGGACTGCTGCGCGGCGAACTGGGCTTCACCGGGGTGATCGTCTCGGACGGCCTGGAGATGCGGGCGGTCAGCGAGGTCTACGGGATCCCCGAGACAGCCGTGCTGGCCGTGCTGGCGGGCACCGACCTGCTGTGCCTGGGCCGCGATCAGGACCAGCGGATGTACCTCGACGTGCGGGACGCGCTGGTGGAGGCGGTCCGGTCGGGCCGGATGCCGGGCGATCGGCTGGAGGACGCCGCGGCCCGGGTGGCCGGGCTGCGCGCCTGGACCGCCTCAGCGGCGCGCCGGGGCGACGGCCGGACCGGGGACGCGATCGGCC
>JBOHCO010001437.1:0-10685 GCA_050698895.1 Streptosporangiaceae bacterium | reverse complement strand
CCGGCCGTGCCGCCCGCGGCGGCGGAGCCTCGTCCGCCCCGTCACCGTTCGCCTGGTCCGCGTCGCCCCCGCCGCCAGCGGCCTCGTCCGCGTGCGCCTTGTCGACGTTTGCGTTGTCCGCGTGCGCCTTGTCCGGGTCCGTCTCGTCCGGGTCCGCCTTGTCCGGGTCCGCCTTCTCCGCAACAGCCCCGTCCTCGACGGACTGTCCAACGGCGGCGTCTCCTGCGACCGACTCGTCCGCACCGAGCGGACCGACGGCAGCATCGCGCGCCGCCGGATCGTGCCGGGCCGGCCCAGCGTCGTGGTTGTTGCTCTCACGCTGCTCCAGCGACGTCAGAGCAGCAACCACGTCGCTATCGACCGGACGCGGCCCACCGCTGGCGGGGCTCACGAGGCCCGCGTGGCTGGTGTGGCTTGAGGGACGCTGCTCCTCCGCCGCCGGCCGATCTTCGGCGGACGACGTGCCCGCGTCAGCCCGCCCACCGCCAGCACCGGGCTCCACAGCCGGCCCAGAAGCGCCGGCGACGTGGCTGGCCCTTTCATGCTGCTCTAGCGACGCCAGAGGGCCAACCATGTCGTTCCCGGCCTCGCGCGGCGCGCCGCTCGCGGGGCTCAAGGGGCCCGTGTGACTGGTGTCGTCCGAGGGGCGCCGTCCCGCCGCCCCATCGGCAGCCGACGGACGCTGAGCGGGTACCTCAGCCCCGGGCAGCGACTCGATCCCGCCTACGGCAGCCGACGGGCCGACCTCCGCGGCGGCCCGTCCGACGATCGCATCCTGAGTGACCGTCGGCTCAGGCGTGGGCACCTGGGCCTTGGCTTCGGCCGCCTCAGTGGCCCCGGCGTTGGTCACCCCTGGCATGCGGCCCGGCGGCATCTGCCCGGGCGCGACGTGTATCCGACTCGACTCCCCCGGCATGCCGTGACGCGGCTCCGCCAGACCCTGCCCCGACCCGGCCTCCGCTGGACGGCCCTGCTCCTGCGCCACCTGACCCGCCACAGCCTGGCCCGTCATCGCCCCGTCTGGCCTGACCTGCGTCTGCGCCGCCCGCGACGGAACGGCCTGCCCCGGCCCGGCCTGACCCGGCACGCCTTGCTGCACCGGCTGGCCCTGCTCCGCTGGATCCGGTACGGCTTGCTGCGCGGGCTGGCCCGGCTCCGCTGGATCCGGCATGGCTTCCTGCGCCGGCTGGCTCAGCACCACTGGACCCGGCATGGCTTGCTGAGCCGGCTGGCCCAGCGCCGACTGTTCCGGTATGGCTTGCTGCGGCGACTGACCTGACTCAGCCTGCGCCGACAAAGCTTGCTGGGCCGGTTGGCCGGGCCTGGTCTGGCCCTGAGCATGCTGTGACTGCGCCGCCTGGCCCGGCGTCCGCTCGCCAGGCACTGGCTGGCCCGGCGCGGCCTGCCGCGCCACCTCGCCGGCCGCCGACTGACCCGGCCTCGCCTGACCGGGCGCGGTCGACGGCTGAGCGACCTGGTCGGGCCTCCCCTGGCCCGGCATCCGCTGGCCCGGCACCGGCTGAGCTGGTGTGGCCTGGCCTGGCCCTTCCTGGCCTGACGTGGCGTGCGTCTGCGCCGTCTGCGTCGGCATCGTCGGCATCGGCCTCGTCTGTCCCGGCGCTGGCTGCGGCTGGGCCGCCTGAGCCTGCACCTGATGACCGTGCACCTGATGACCGTGCAGCGTGGTGCTCGGGGCGTGCTGGCCCGCCGCAGGCGGTGACTGCGCGGCCCGATTCGACACCGCCTGGCCCGACGCGGGCTGCGGCTGCGCCGCTTGGCCGGGCACCGCTTGGCCCGAAGCGGGCTGGGGCTGCGACGCCTGGCTCGGCACCGGTCGGCTTGGCGCCGGACCACCCTGGACGGGCTGACCATGGGGCGGCTGAGCCGACGCCGACCGCCCGGCCACCTGCTGCCCCGCCGCCTGCGCTTCCGGTGCCGGCTGGCCCGGAGCCTGCTGACCCTGGCGGGACTCGCCGCGCATGAGCCAGCGGCGTGAGGGTGTGTCCTGGACCGGCCAGGTCGCTGGGCGCGGCGCCGGTCCGATCTGAGTCGGACGACGCGACGCAGGCGGACGCTGGCCTTGCTCTCCCGCCGCTGTCCCGCGGGCCTGCGCCGGACGACCCCGGGCTGGCCGGGTGGGCATCGAACGCTCGGGCGCGGCGCCGCCCGAACCGACCCGACCCGCAGCCGCAGCCGCAGCCGCAGCCGCACGACCGTCAGCCCCACGACCTTCGGCCGCCGCCCGCTGCTGGGCTGCGACACGACCGGCGCGACCCCCACCCCGACCCCGCCGACCCGAGCTGCGCTCGCCCGGACCCTGCTCGCCCGGACCCTGCTCGCCCGGACCATCCAGCGCCGTGCCATCCAGCGCCGTGCCACCTTCGGCCGGTCCAGCCGCCGCCGGCCCGCCCGGCGCTGAGGCGGCGCCCGCCAGGCGCCCGCGCACCGGGCGGGTCGTCAGGGTTAGCGGCCGGGCCACCCGTCGCCCGGTCGTAGCGTCCGCCCCATCACGGACGCTCGACACCGCCACGGCGACCTCCACCACAGGCTCGCGCTCGGCCCGCCGCCACACCCGGCAGACGATGACGATCTCGTTCTTCTCGGCGAACGGGGCCATCCGGCACCAAGTGCGCGGCTCCAGCAGGTACCGCGTCTGGGACATGATCAGCTCGGGCAGCCGCTTGCCCTCCAGCACGGGTTTGGTCGTCAGCCAGGCCAGCACTCCTGGCGGCAGGACATAGACCCACAGCAGCGTGTGGCTGAACGGCAGGCCGATCAGCGAGAGCACCAGTACGTATGGAACGGCAAAGGCGAGGAAAACGGCGATCTGGCCGACCGGAAGCGGCATGGGCAGCCGGAAGTCATACAGCTTGTACAGTCGTTTTTCGATCCGCCAGATATTGGTGTACGTGGGCAGATCCACGCGCCGTCCTCCTTCCGCCTGCTACAGCCGGGTGCAGCGAGATCCGGGTGAGCTCAGTGCACACCGAGCGCGTTGGCGATCCCTGTGGCGATCGTCTGCACGATGCTGGGGGTGTAGAAGACAACGGCGATCGCCACGGCGAGCACTAGGAACTGCACGAAGCGGATGATCTCGCGCGTGAACAGAAAGAAGATGGCAACGATACCGACTATCCCCAGGAACAACGGTCCGAATAGGCCCTGAAGGTAGTTAACGAGGCCTGAGGTGCTGAGCGCGGCATGGGATGCCGTAATGAATAGATGCGCCGACATCGGTACTCCGGGGGGGTGAGTGCACGGCTGTGCGGGTCCGTGTGATCGGGGATATCTCAATAGGGCGGCCCGGGCGACGATGACGAGGCCCCGATCGACAGCACGTACCAGCTGGTCCCATGCCGCACGACCGTCATGCGGTAGGTCACCTGGAGGCCGGCCGGCGAGGTCGCGATGGGAGGCGCATGGGGGGCTGCGCCGCTGGAGTCGATGTTCCAGTTCACGACGACCGTGATGTGCCGGGTGTTGCCGCCGAACGGGGCGGTGACGTTCTGGATCGAGTTGAAGCTGACCGCGCCGCCCAGGCCCTTCACATGGGCGCCGGGGGCCAGGAACCGGCCGAGCGTGATCCCGTCCCCGCTGGCGTAGGCGCGGAAGAACGGCGGCAGCTGGCTGGTCAGGGCGCTGACGGTGGTCTGGTTGGAGTTCACCTGCGGCGCCGTGGGCAGTACGGCGCGGGCAGGCGGGGCCAGGATGGCCGGCTCGCCGGAGACGACGAGGGCGCCGCCGGAGGCGTAGACCGGCACGCCCAGCTCGATCATCTTGTTGTTGACCTCGGCGAGCACGTTCACGATCGCGGAATGCGCGCTGACCACGCGGATCGAGGCGACCTGCTCGGCCTGGAGGTGCTCGGTGCCGGCCCCGTCCCAGCCCAGCTCGTTGCTGCTGGCGGTGGCGCTGGGCGGCAGGTAGGCGGACAGTTCGGCCGACCGCCGGTCCGCCGTCGCCGGGCTGAAGTTCAGGTAGATGCTGGCGAAGTTGAGCGCGTAGGCCTCCGCGGACAACTGCGGGAACCCGGTGGCATGGCTGGCCGACGGTGCCGCTCCCGTCGTGATGGTCCGCGAGCCATCGATGATCGCGACGACGCCGCGATAGCCGATGACCAGCAGCACGGCCCAGGCGAGCACGCGCAGGACCCAGACGAACCACCGGCCGCCCGAGCCGCCCCACGGCCTGGCCGCGGACCGGGCCCCGCGCCGGGGCGACGGGTCGGGGGGCAGGTAGTCATCCTCGGCAAGCGTCCCGGCCCCCGGTCCGGGCGTGCCACGGTCAAGGGTTGCCCTTCGGGCCATAGCGCCTCCCTCCGCTCACCTGTGCCTGCCCAGCAAGGATTCGCGGCGCGCCCTCCCGCGCGTCGGCCACCATTCTGCGGCAAAACGCCCAGGCATCCCCGGCATGACACGCGTCGGGCGTCTCCGACTTACAGGCGTATCCGACCGCCGAGGTGTGACGATCGCTGTGACACAGGCTCTGACCAGGGCAGATAGCCCTTGGCCGGATCACGCCCAGCAGGCCCGCCGTTATGGCCCGGCCGGGCACGGGGCACCGCGATCACGGCAATCCGCCCGCGATAAGGAGAGCCGAATTGCCGTGATCATGGCACTCTCATTCCGGCCCGGCCGGAATCCGAAATCCGGAGGACCGCCCTGGCGGACCGCCTCAGCGGCCCCGCGGCAGACCCCGGGAGACTAGCCCGCGGTCGCCGTGGCGGAGATCCAGGCCAGCACCATGGCCTCCTCGCGCCAGGCGTCATAGCGCCCGCTGCGCCCGCCGTGGCCCGCGCTCATCTCCGTCTTCAGCAGGAACGGCCCGCCGCTGGCGTCGGCCTGGAGCTTGGCGATCCACTTCGCGGGCTCGCTGTAGAGAACCCGGGTGTCGTTCAGGCTCGTGATGGCCAGGATCGGCGGGTAGGTCGCCTCGGCGCCGATGTTCTCGTAGGGCGAGTAGGACTTCATGTACCGGTAGACCTCGGGGTCGTGCAGCGGGTCGCCCCACTCCTCCCACTCGGTCACCGTCAGCGGCAGCGACGGGTCGAGGATCGACGTCAGCGCGTCCACGAACGGGACCTGGGCCACGATGCCGCCGAACGCGTCCGGCGCCAGGTTCGCCACCGCTCCCATGAGCAACCCCCCGGCCGAGCCGCCGCGCCCCACCAGGTGGGCTGCGCTGGTCCAGCCATCCTGCACCAGGCGCCGGGCACAGGTGACGTAGTCCGCGAACGTGTTGATCTTGTGGAGCATCTTGCCGTCGTCGTACCAGCGGCGTCCCATCTCGCCGCCGCCGCGGATGTGCGCGATGACGTACACGAAGCCCCGGTCGAGCAGCGACAGCCGGGGAATCGAGAAGCTCGGGTCAACCGAGATCTCGTAGCTGCCGTAGCCGTACAGGACCAGCGGCGCGCTGCCGTCCCTGGGCGTGCCCTTCGGGCAGACCACCGACATGGGGATCCGGGTGCCGTCCGGGGCCGTCGCCCACTCGCGGTACTGTTCGTAGTCCGCGGGGTCGTACTCCCGGCCGCCGGGCAGCGGCAGCACCGGGCGGCGGCGCAGCAGCATCAGCTCGCCAGTCACGGTGTCGCAGTCGTACACCGAGTCCGGCGTCACCATCGAGACGTACCCCAGCCGGAACTCGACCGCCGTGTACTCGGGATTGCCGCCCGGTGCGACCTGGTAGATGGGCTCGGGGAAGTCGATCTCAAACTCGGTACCCTCCCGCAGGACCCGCAGCCCGGTCAGCCCGTTCCGGCGCAGGTGCACCACCAGGTGCCCGGCGAACGCGTCCACGTCGAGCAGCCGGGTGTCCTCGCGATGGGCGATCAGCGGCGTCCACGCCGCCGGGTCGGTCAGCGGCGCCTGGGCCAGCTCGAAGTTCTCGGCGTGGTCGTTGTGCAGGATCAGCAGGCGGTCCGACCCGTCCGCCGTGACCTGGTGCTCGACCGAGTACTCGATGCCGTGCCGGCGCGGCACCACGACGCTGAGCTCGCCCGTCGGGTGGCTGGCGTTCAGCATCCAGGCTTCGCTGGTCAGCTTGCTCGAGCTGGAGATGATCAGGTACCGCTCGCTGCGGGTCAGGCCGACGCCGACCCAGAACTTCTCGTCCTTCTCCTCGAACACCACCACGTCGCTCGCCGCCGGGGTGCCGATGAGGTGCCGCCAGACCCGGTTCGGCCGCCAGGCCTCGTCCACCGTGACGTAGAAGAGCGCCGATCCGTCGGCCGACCACGCGCTGCCGTAGAAGGCGCCGGGGATCTCGTCTGCGGCCACCTCCCCGGTGTCCAGGTTCTTGAACCGCACCGTGAACCGCTCGCTGCCCTCGAAGTCGGTCGAGTACGCGAGCTGGCTGCCGTCCGGGCTGATGTCGAGCGTGCCCAGCGAGAAGAACTGGCTGTCGCCCGCGACCTCGTTCAGGTCAAGCAGGATCTCCTCGTCCTCCAGCGGGCCGCCGTCCTCGGTCATCGGCGGCCTGGCGTCGGAGGGCAGCACCGCGCGGCGGCACTGGACCGAGTACTGCTTGCCTTCCTCGGTCCGCCCGTAGTACCACCAGCCGCCCTTGCGCGACGGCACCGACAGGTCGGTCTCCTTGGTCCGGGCCTTGATCTCGTCGAAGATCGTGGCCCGCAGTCCCGCCTGGTCCGCCGTCAGCGCCTCGGTGTAGGCGTTCTGCGCCTCCAGGTAGGCGATGGTGTCGGGGTTCTCCTTGTCGGCCAGCCACGCGAACTCGTCCACGAAGGTGTCTCCGTGGTGGGTCCGCTCGCTCGGCACCCGCCGCACCTCAGGCGGCCGGGCCGCGACCTGCGGCTGACCACTTACACGCTGCTGATCGCCCGTCTCCGAAGTCATAACCCCGGAGTCTAAGGGGGCACCCGGAGCCAGCCGCCAAGCCGCTGCGATCTATCCCCTCAGCGGCCACCGCCGGTACACATGTGCGGGCCGCCAGACCCGGCGCACCTCAAGGCTCTTCGACACCGTCGACTCCGCCGTCCCGACAGGCCGCGAGCAACTTCATCTATTTAGCGCCAGGAGTTCTTGATTCGATGTTGCCGCAGCTGGGACGTCAGCACGATCAGCGTGGCGATTACCAGACCGGCAATTACTATCCCGAACCGCAGAATTATCGGGTAATCTGCCGGATGGGCACAAGGCGGGACGATGCTACCACTATACGAGCAAGGTATGTCCTGTCGATGAAGAGTTAGAGCCAGAATGATCGAACCGATTACGACGGCAGACCCGACGACAACGGCGATTCGTGTTTTGGCTTCCATGTTCATTTCGCATAGTTTTTTGTGCTCGTCCACTCGATTAGCCGGAGGATGGGCGACCAAGTTCCTTGATCTACTTTTCCTTGAATGCTTGTCCTGCTCAGTGACCTCCTGACATAATGCTGCCCGCAATAGAAATAAGGGCGCGGGCGTCATAACTTGCGCTGACAACATTGATGTCAGTGCCATTGCGATAAAATTCTATCCAGGTTGGATTCGGCTGAATTTTACTCCGGCGGACAATGACTGCGGGTTGCCCGTGTACATGGCCAACGAAGGCGTCTGGTCCGATCTTCGCAGCGACGTAGCGGAACCAGCGCGCCGGATCAGTGTAGGTAGCGGGCCACATCATCACCGTGATCTTGCCGCCGTCAAAGACAAGAGCGACTTGCTGCTGCTTGTTCACCCAAACCTTGGCCAGGGTGCCCTTGCTAGCTAGCTCAACGTTCGGCACGGGGACAGTGAACCCTACGGCCGCCTGGGCGCGCACGACGGTCGTCTCGTGCCCATTCGTCAGCGGCTGAGCCCAGCTCCTCTGTACTTGAAGGCTGCCAGGCGGCGTTTGGGTAGCCGGATTGCTTCTGGTTACCACGATGACAGCGAGGCCAAGCCCAGTCGCGACGGCCCAGGCCGCCAGCACGAGCCAGATGCTCCGTCTCGGAAAGGCTGCCGATCGCGCGGAGATGAACGTCCCCATACCCTCGTTTCCCGTCTCAACAAGTAACGCCGTTGGTCTCATTAACTTGCAG
The DNA here is from genome assembly GCA_050698895.1 of Streptosporangiaceae bacterium. GTDB lineage: Bacteria > Actinomycetota > Actinomycetes > Streptosporangiales > Streptosporangiaceae > DASUBV01. Next base: position 2,660 of record JBOHCO010001437.1, on the reverse strand, counting down.
TTCGCTGTTGCTGATCTTATCGAACAGCCAGTCGTTGACAGAATCGTTCAGGTAGCATTTCAGATTCTGAAATGATGAAGACCAGTCAGGGGTTTGGTCGATCGCATATTCCAGGTTCCACATGTGCGTCCAGAGGCTGTCGCAGCTGACGTAGTGTTCGGAGTTGGTGTGGGGATTGCCGTAGTTAAAGTTCATTGTTGGACTGTAGCCGATGGGCGATGACTGACCATCTACGACGTACCGCCAGATGTCATTATTACCAACGTTCTCGATCCGGAACCTTACGTCCGTATTCTCAGTTGGACTGTAGGGAAGCGTTACAACGTTGCCTTCGTGCCCGTCCATCAGGTAATCCGACACAACAGTAGGGTCGCCAAGACCGGGGCCCGCCCCCCGGCCAAACTCCACGTTCCATCCGGGTGGTCCCCACATGGAGAAGGTGCGATAGATAACGCCTTGCAAGCTGCCGATAGTGTTCGAATTATTAATATATATGTAACCTTTCTGACCGAAGGCAGAATTGTTACCGCTGTCATTCCCTTCAACATTCGTATGGTGACTAGTGCAGTCCGCCGGGGCAGTCGCTCGGACGGCAAACCTAGAGGTCTGAGCTGCCGCCGGGGCCAGGCCCCCGAAGCCATAGTTCCGCCGATCGTGGCGACGCCCAGCAGGCAGCCCACCAGGACGAGAGACGTCGCTGGGGCGCGTCCAGCCCTGCCGGTCCTTCTCATGGGCACTACCTTTCGACTCACGACTCGGCCTTGTCTCAGGTCTCTGGTTCATGCTGCACCCAGGATCTTGATGGCATGCGGCATGGCCAGCCGAGACAGTCGGTAAATGCCGTACCCTAACGGTGCCCTCAGTTACAACGGCTTGTTCTGGATCTGCCCATCTTGCCCATTAACCACCTGACGGTGATCTGTTTCTTTGATCGGTCCTTCTGCCGGACGGTCGCCGAGCGTCGTCGGTGCATGAGTTCGGATTCCGAAATGATCATGCCCAGGGCCGTGCGGCAACCTGGTGGTACTCGCTGGTTCACCTCTTAGTCGCCGATCTGCCTTGTGAACCTTTAGGTTAGACGCCCTTCGCGGCTATTCGGTTGCGCTATTTTGCGGACCTGCCTGTTCGCCGCCGGAGCGCGCGGCGCGCCCTGTCCCGAGTTGACCTTGCCGTCACGTTGCATACCCTCCTGGGGACCTTGCGGTCTGCATGTCTCCGTGATCGCTGCCTCGGATAACTTCCCTGGCGTCGTCCGGCAGGGCGCCCGCGCGCTCGTGGTCGGCCTGGCCCCCAGTCTCTGGGCGACGGCCGTTCCAAGATCGTTAAGCGCAGCTGACGGGCGGCTGGGTGGCTTGCGGTGGGATGTCATGATCGCGTCGCGGTGCGGCGTGTCCGGCGTGACGTGACAAAGCGGGCTTCTCCTTCACGGTGGTCTTCGCCCCGGCGGTCTTCGCGCCGGGCTCCGGGTGCTCGGATGTTCGCCGAGGCAAACCGCGGATGTACACCAGCGTCGCCAGCGGAGTCGGCGTATTTCAATGGGATTGCGAGGACGCCGGCAGAACTTGACCACGGGACGCTCGAACGTCAGCGCAGCGACTACTACGCCGGACGGCGGCGAATGCGGCCGCGGCTAGAGCACCGCCGGCAAATCTGGCCCTCGGAGCCGGGTGGGGCATCGAGCATGCGGGCGCGCCTTATTCGCGTTAGCGCGGGGTGAGGACGTCGAACTCGTTGCCCTCCGGGTCGGCGAGGCATGTCCACGGCACGTCGCCCTGGCCGAGGTCGATGTCGGTGACCCCGAGAGCCCGCAGCCGGGCCACCTCGGCCGCCTGATCGTCACCGGGGTAGGGCCGGAGGTCGAGATGGACACGGTTCTTCACGGTCTTTGCGTCGGGCGTGCGGAGGAACTCGAGATACGGCCCGACGCCCTTGGCGGAGCGCAGCGCCGCAATGTCGTCGGTCACCTTGTGCACGGTCCAGTCCATCGCCTGACCCCAGAACCGGGCCATGGCCCGCGGATCCGCACAGTCGGCGACCACCGCGGCGATGGGCCCGGTGTCGCGGTAGATCGGATGCGGCTGCAGCACGCAGAACTCGTTGCCTTCCGGGTCGGCCAGGACCGTCCACGGGACGTCGCCCTGGCCCACGTCGGCGGGCGTCGCGCCGAGATCCTGCAGGCGCGCGACCAGGTCCGCCTGATGGGCCGCAGACGTGGTGGCGAGGTCGATGTGCACACGGTTCTTCACCGTCTTAGGTTCAGGGACGGCCAGGACGTCGAGGCAGACGGCGACGGGGGCCGGAGAGGCGAAGCCCACGGGTTCGACGTTGGTCACGCCGGGTTCCTCGCTGGAAACACCCCAGCCGAGCGCCTCCGCCCAGAACCGGCCGACCGCAGAGTCATCCCGGGCATTCATCGCAATCTGAACAAGCCGCAGCGTCATGCAGCCAACCGTATGCTCAGCTAGCTGAATGTAATGATCCGGCCGGAGGGGGCCGTACACCACTGCCGGGGATGCCAGCCAAGTTTGCCTACGGGGAACAGAACGTGACCTCGAAGCCGGGTGCGTTACCGGTTCCTGAAGATCGTGAACAGCACTCGCAGGACGAGGATGGCGGCGATGATGAGCAGGTTGTAGCCGATTATCTGATAGAGGCTGACG
>JBOHCO010001436.1:0-3669 GCA_050698895.1 Streptosporangiaceae bacterium | reverse complement strand
GGCTCGGGCCGCACCAGCCCCGGCTCGGCTGGCGGCGCTGCGCGCGAGGACGCCGCCCCGGCCCGCCCGCCCGGCGACGATGCCCCGCCGGGACCGGAGTCACCCGACCCTGGCGCGCCGACCGAGCCCTACGTCAAGGTGGACGCCCGGCGGCTGGAGGCCGCGCTGCTCAGCCTGCGCCACCCGATCGTCACGGTGCCGCTGCTGCTGGAGGCGCCGGGCGTGGCCGAGGCCAGGGCCGAGCGGCGCAAGCTGCTCAGCCAGATCGACGACTACCTGCTGCCCCGGCTGCGCCAGTCCGGCGCGCCTATCCTCGTCGCGCTGGTCGGCTCCACCGGGGCCGGCAAGTCCACGCTGATGAACAGCCTGGTCGGCCGGCAGGTCAGCCAGACTGGCATCCGCCGGCCCACCACCAACAGCCCGGTGCTCGCCTGCCACCCCAGCGACGCCCACTGGTTCGCCGAGAACGTCTTCCTGCCCACCCTGCCCCGGGTCCGGCAGCAGGGCCTGGCCATGCCGGGCCGGGACGGCCTGCTCGTGCTGGCGGCCAGCGAGGGCATGCCCAAGGGCGTCGCCCTGCTGGACACCCCGGACATCGACTCGGTGGTCAAGGCGCACCGCGACTTCGCCCACCAGTTCCTGGACGCCTCCGACCTGTGGCTGTTCATGACCTCGGCCCGGCGCTACGCCGACGCCACCGTATGGGAACTGCTCCAGGACGCGCGAGACCGCGCCGCGGCCCTGGCGGTGGTGCTCTCCCGGGTGCCGCCCTCGGCCGCGCCGCAGCTCAATGCCCACTTCGACGCCATGCTCGAGGCCAACGGGCTGACCGGCATGCGGCGTTTCCTGATCGCCGAGACGTTCGTGACCGACTCGATGCTGCCCACCGAGATCGCCCGGCCGGTCCGGGAGTGGCTGGAGGAGACGGCGTCGGGTGACGACCGGCGGGTGGCGGTGCTGACCCAGACCATGTCCGGCATGCTGGACACCTTCCGGACCCGGATCCCCGCGCTGGCCGCCCAGGCGCAGACCCAGCTCACCCTGCGCCGCGAGCTGGCCCAGTCGGTCCGGTCCGCCTACGACGCGGGCCTGGCCGAGATCGACCAGTCGGCCAGGGACGGCTCGCTGGTCCAGGGCGAGGTACTCGCCCGCTGGCAGGACTTCGCCGGCACCGGCGACCTCATGCGCACGCTCCAGGTGCGGCGGGGCCGCAGCTCGGCCAGCAAGGCCAAGAAGAAGCGCCTGCCGGCCAGGGCCGGGGCGCTGCGGGCCGCGCTGCGCACCAGCCTCGAGTCGCTGATCACCGCCACCTCGGCCAGGGCCGCCGAGCACGCGGTCAGCCGCCTGCAGGAGCATCCGGCGGGCGAGGCGCTGCTCAGCGAGCTGGCCGCTGCGGCCGAGGCCGGCCGCAGCGCCGCCTCGGACTACCTGGCCCTGGCCCTGGCCGACCTCGGCCTGGCCGACAAGGCCTCGGCCAGGGAGCCCGCCCCGCCGGCCGACGCCGAGGCCCTGGCCCGGCCCTCGCATGAGCTGCCCGCGGAGGCCCGGCAGCTGGTCCGGGGCTGGCAGGACCGGGTCCTCGAGCTGGTCCAGGCCGAGAACGTCACCAAGCGCTCGATCGCCCGGGTGGTCTCCTTCGACCACGAGCCGCTGGCCCTGGTGCTGATGATCAGCGTGCTCGGAACCCGGGCCCCGGCCCGGGCCGGCGACGGCGCAGCCGGGACCGACGTCGGCGCCGGCACGGCGGACGGGGTCGGGGCCGGGCCCGAGCAGCTGCTCAGCTCGCTGTTCGGCAGCGGGCAGCTGCGCGACCTCACCAACCGGGCGCGGCAGGACCTGCACGACCGGGTGGCGACCGTGTTCGACGCCGAGCTGGCCCGGTTCAGCCAGGTCATTGACGCCGCCGGGGTGCCCGACGAGGGCGCCGCACGGCAGCTGCTGGCGGCCAGCCAGGCCCTCGAGGCGGCCCGATGACCGGCGCCAGGGGCCCGGTGGCGGGCGGCCAGGCCGACGAGGAGCAGGCCGTGGCCTGGCCCCCGGACGGTCCTCGCACCATGCCCGCCGTCGCTGGCGCGACCATCGGCGAGCCCCGGGCCATGCCCTTCCGGATCGTGAGTGAGCTGTCGGCCCGGCTCGGCGCGCTGGCCCGGCTCGTCCAGATCGGCTCGGCCCGCAGCGGCGCCGACGGCATCAGCCGGGACCTGCTCGATGACGCGGACGCGCTGCTGGCCAGGGCCGGGCAGCGGCTGCGGCTGTCCTCCGAGCACACGGTCGTGGCGCTGGCCGGCGGCACCGGCAGCGGCAAGTCATCGCTGTTCAACCGCCTGGCCGGGGCGGATTTCTCCACCGTCGGCGTGACCCGGCCGGTGACCAGGGAGGTGCACGCCTGCGTCTGGGGCGTGGCCGGATCCGGCTCGCTGCTCGAATGGCTCGGCGTGCCCCGCCGTTATCGGTACGCCAGGGCCAGCGCCCTGGACAGCGGCGAGGACGGCATGAACGGGCTGGTCCTGCTGGACATGCCCGACCACGACTCGGTGATGGCCCACGCCAGCGACCAGGTCGACCACCTGGTCGAGCTGAGCGACCTGATGATCTGGGTGCTCGATCCGCAGAAGTACGCCGACGCGGCCGTCCACCGGCGATTCCTGGTCCCGATGGCCGGCCACTCCGAGGTCATCGCCGTCGTGCTGAACCAGTCCGACATGCTGGCCCCCGAGCAGGCCGACGAGTGCGTGCAGGACCTGCGGCGGCTGCTCGACTCCGAGAACCTGCACGACGTGCAGATCCTGGTCACCTCGGCGACCACCGGGGCCGGCATCGGCACACTGCGCCGCCTGCTCGCCGAGACCGTCTCGGCCCGCCGCGCGGCCGCCGCCCGCATCACCGCCGACGTCGACGCCGTCGCCACCCGGTTCGTCCCCTACGCCGGGGAGGACCCGCAGGTCGATGACGGCACTCCCGGGCCGTCCCCGGCGTCGCAGGCGGCCGACGCCGGACCCGGCGCCAGTGGCGGCAGCCGCCGGGCCGTGGACAGCCGGACCGCCGCCGCCATCCTGGCCGCCTCGCCGGGCCGCCTCGCCATTGCCTTCGCCAAGGCCGCCGGGGTGTCCGCCATCGGCGACGCGCTCCAGAGCGCGCGCGAGCTGCGGGCCGTCGACTTCGTCGGCTGGCCCGTGAGCTGGCTGTTCGAGCGGCTCACCAAGCGCGACCCGGTACGCAAGATCAAGCTCGGACGGCTGTGGGCCGAGCTGCGCGGGGTGACCGCCGGGCCGTCCGGAGCGCAGCAGGCCGAGATCGACAACTCCCTGACCGAGCTCGCCGACGAGGTCAGCCCGGGGCTGCCGAGGCCCTGGTCCCAGACCATCAGGACCGCCATCCGCTCCCGTGCCGATGACGTCCCCGGTGCTCTCGGCCAGCGCATCGACGAGGCCCTTCCCGCCGAGAACAAGATCGCGGGCTGGTGGCGCGCCGTCGGCGTCTGGCAGGGCCTGCTGCTCGGCTGCGTCATCGTGGGCATCGCCTGGGTCGTCGCCATCGTGATCTTCGGCGTGTTCAAGGCGGGCAGCGGGGTGCCCAGCCTGTTCCGGGACGTCGGGCTGCTGCCCCTCATCGCGCTGCTGATCGCGGCGTTGCTGGTGCTCGGCTGGCTCACCGCCTCCACGTGCGTCA
>JBOHCO010001435.1:0-1696 GCA_050698895.1 Streptosporangiaceae bacterium | reverse complement strand
GCTGGTCGCCGACCGCGAGCCGGCCGCCGGGGGCGTGCCCCGGCACTGCGCGCACACCGGCTACGGGCTGCGCGACCTGCACCGGGTGATGGCCGGCCCGGCCTACGCCCGGCACTACGCCCGGCGGGCCGCGCAGGCCGGCGCCGAGGTGCTGACCGGGACGACGGTGACCGGGTGGGACGACCATTGTTATGTATCAATGACCAGCGCGGCCGGAATCGAGACCGTGTCCGCGGGGGCCATCCTGCTGGCCACCGGGTGCCGGGAACGGCCCCGGGCGGCCCGGCTGGTGCCGGGCAGCCGGCCGCCGGGCGTCATGACCACCGGCGAGCTGCAGCAGCGGGTGTACCTGCACGGCCAGCGGCGGCCGGGCCGGGCGCTGGTGGTCGGGGCCGAGCACGTGAGCTACTCAGCCATGGCCACGCTGGCCCACGCCGGCGCCAACGTGGTGGCGCTGGTCACCGACGAGCCGCGGCCATCGAGCTACGCGGCGTTCCGGCTGGGCGCGGCGGCGCGCTGGCGGGTGCCAGTGTGGACGCACACGGCGGTGACCGGGCTGGCCGGGCGGAACCGGCTGACCGGCGTCGAGCTGACCGACCTGCGGACCGGCACGGCGCGCCTGGTGCCGTGCGACACGGTGGTGTTCACCGGAGACTGGATCCCCGATCACGAGCTGGCCCGGCTGGCGGGCCTGGACATGGACGCCGGGTCGCGCGGGCCGGTGGTGGACACGACGCTGGCGACCTCGGTGCCAGGGGTGTACGCGGCGGGCAACCTGGTCCACGCGGCCGAGACGGCCGACGTGGCCGCGCTCAGCGGCCGCCACGCCGCGCGGCAGATCGCGGCCGGGCTGGGCCGCGGCCGGCCGGTCACCGGGTCCGGGCGCCCGGTGGTGCCGGTGCTGGTCGAGGCGCCGCTGGCGTGGATCTCGCCCAGCGCCATCCGCGACCCGGGCCGGCCGCCGCCGCGGGACCGGTTCGTGCTGCGCGCCACCGAGTTCCGGCCGCGGGCCCGGCTGGCGGTGACCCAGGACGGCCGCCCGCTGGCCACCGCCCGGCTCAGCCTGCGCCCGGCCCGCAGCCTCACCCTGCCCGCCGACTGGCTCCCTCGCGTCGACCCGTCCGGCGGCCCGGTCCGCGTCCGCGTGCTTCCATCAACCTGACGACAGGATGTTGCCGCAGATATATACGCGGCAGAATCCTTGTCTATATGAAGACCATGATTGACCTCGACGACGAGGCCCTCGACCTGGCGGCCAGGGAACTGGGGACGACCACCAAGAAGGACACCGTCAACGCGGCGCTGGAGTTCGTGGCCGGCCGACGGCGCCGGATCGAGCAGCTGCTCGATGACCCCTATGCCCTGGGCGCCGGCCCGGACATCACCGACCCGGAGATCATGCGCGCCGGTGACCATTCCGGCCGGCCCGGGCCAGCTGTACCTCATCGACACCTCGGCGCACGCCGAGCGCAGCACGCCGTCGTCCGCAACGTCAGCGCCGGGCTGATCGCTGATCGAGCCGCGGCTACCTGCGTCACAGTTGACCTCGAGGCGGGCTATTCCGGCCGCGATCTCCACGATGCGCGGACAATAGCTCAGCGCCGCAAGGACCTTTACGTCGTGCTGCCGATCAGCGAGGTAATCGCCGAGCGAGCCCGGGACGTTCAGGTCCGGATGGCAGCCCGCCGGCATCACC
>JBOHCO010001434.1:0-5597 GCA_050698895.1 Streptosporangiaceae bacterium | reverse complement strand
GCCCGGCGGCGGGCCGGACGGCCCGGCCGGCGACGGGCCCGGCGCCGCCGGCGCACGACCAAGATCAGGGCCGTTCTGGCGGCCGCAGCCGCGCAATACCGTACATTGACCGATGTGGCAGCGGCCGAGCTGACGCCCCGCGCGCAGCAGACCAGGGCCGCGATCGTCGCGGCGGCCCTCGCGCTGTTCCGCGAGCGCGGCTACGAGGCGACCACGATGCGCGAGATCGCCAGCCGGGCCGGGGTCTCCACCGGCAACGCGTACTACTACTTCGGCTCCAAGGAGGAGCTGATCCAGGAGTTCTACGCGACCAGCCACGCCGAGCACCTGGCCGTCAGCCGGGCCCGGCTCGACGGCCAGCACGATCTGGGCGCCCGGCTCGGTGACACGCTGCGCGCGCTGATCGACGTGCTGGCCCCCTACCACGCGTTCGCGGCGACGTTCTACAAGCACGCCGCCGAGCCGAGCAGCCCGCTGAGCCCGTTCAGCAAGGAGTCCAGCCCGGCCAGGGCGGCCTCGATCGGGCTGTACCGGGACCTGGTGAACGGCTCGTCGGCGAAGATGCCGAAGGACGTGCGCGAGCGGCTGCCCGAGCTGCTCTGGCTCATGCAGATGGGCGTGATCTTGTACTGGGTGCACGATACGTCGCCGGGCTGCGCCCGCACTTATCACCTGATCGACGTCACCGCGCCGGTGGCCGCGCGGCTGGTCGCGGCCACCCGGATCCCGATGCTGCGCTCGACCATCGGTGACCTGGCCCGGCTGTTCGACGACCTGCGCGCCTGACCCCGGCGGGCCGCCGGGGCGCGGTCAGGTGCCGAGCAGCTTGGACTTGGCCGAGGCGAACTCGGCGTCGGTCAGCGCGCCCTGGTCGTGCAGCGCCGACAGCCGGTTGAGCTGGTCGGGAATCGAGGCCGCCGCCCCGGACGCGGCCGCCGGCGCAGGCTGCTGGGCTTGACCGCCCTGGCTGCCCTGGCCGCTGGCTCCGCCGGCCTGCGCGGACTCGGTCTCCTGCTGGTCGGCGTTGCGCTGGCCCGCCCTCTTCCCGACGAGGTAGGCGCTGCCGCCGACCGCGGCCGCCCGCAGCAGCGGGCGTCGGCGCATGATCATGCTGTCCCCTTTCCCGCGGCCGCCTCCGGGGCCGGCGGCGCGGGCCGGCGAGCCCGCCCCCGCCGCCGGCTGGCGGCCGCTGTTGCGACTACCGCGGTTCCGGCAGTGACAGGCCCAGTGAGACCATGATCTCCGGCGCCGCGGCGATGACCTTGGGCATCCCGACCTGCGGGGCGATGGCCCGCAGGACGCCCAGGATCTCCCGCGGCGTGGCCCCGGCGTCCAGGGCGTTGGCCACCTGCCACACGTAGGAGGCCGGCGGCGCGTCCATGGCCACCAGCGCCGCGACCTTGGTCAGCGCGAAGGCCCGCGGGTCCAGCCCGCTGGCCTCCTGCCATTCCTCGCGCACGTGCAGGCCGGCCTCCAGGACGTCAACGTCCCCCTCGGACAGTCCGGACAGCGCATCCCTGGTGGCCTCGTCGACGTCGGCCTTGACGGGCATGGTCATCCTCGGGTCCTTTCCGTCGGTGGCGGCGGGCCGCCGGTCTTCTCTTCCCAGTCCACCGTCGCCCCGCGGGAGGCGGCCTGCGTCACCCCCAGCGGGTGGTTGTGCCCGGCCGCGCGGGTGCCTCCGACCAGCCCCGGGCCCTGCCGCGGCGACCGGCGGCTGCCTAAGATCGTGGAACGCTGTTCCCGCAGCGGCGAGCCACCGCGCGCGGCCACGAGCCGGGCACCTGGTGACCGAGCGCTGTTAATCGAAGGAGCCCGGATGACCGAGAGCGCGACCGACCTGGCGACCGTCGACCGTGGTCGTCTTGTCGAGCTGATCAAGCGCGAGCGGTCGCTGTACCGGGCCAACTTCCCGCGGTCCTGGAAGGCCTACGAGGCGGGCGCGAACCACCTGCTCGGCGGCGTGCCGATGACCTGGATGCGGATGTGGCCGGGCGGCTACCCGATCTTCCAGGCGGCGGCGTCCGGGGCCCGGCTCATCGACCTGGACGGCAACGAGTTCATCGACTTCTGCCTCGGCGACACCGGGGCCATGGCCGGTCACTCCCCGGTGGCGGTGCAGGCCGCGCTGACCCGCCGCTACGGCGAGGCCGGCGGCGCGACCACGATGCTGCCCACCGAGGACGCGGCCTGGGTGGCGGCCGAGCTGACCCGCCGCTTCGGGGTAACCCGCTGGAGCTTCACGCTGACCGCCACCGACGCCAACCGCTGGGCCATCCGGCTGGCCCGGCAGATCACCGGCAGGCCCAAGATCCTGGTGTTCAGCTACTGCTACCACGGCAGCGTGGACGAGTCGTTCATCGTGGCCACGCCCGAGGGGCCCCGGCCCAGGCCGGGCGACGTGGGGCCGCCGGTTGACCCGCGCGAGACGACCCGCGTGGTGGAGTTCAACGACCCCGAGGCTCTGCAACAAGAGCTCGCCCACGGTGATGTCGCGGCCGTGCTGATGGAGCCCGCGCTGACCAACATCGGCATCGTGCTGCCCGCCGCAGGCTACCTGGAGGCGGTCCGGGCGCTGACCGCGGAGTACGGCACGCTGCTGATCAACGACGAGACGCACACGTTCAGCGCCGGGCCGGGCGGCTGCACGGCCGCGCTGGGCCTGCAGCCCGACATCCTGACCATCGGCAAGTCGATCGGCGGCGGCATCCCGGCGGGCGCCTACGGCCTGACCGAGGAGCTCAGCGAGCGGATCCTGGGCGACCACGACGCCGACATCGAGGACACCGGCGGGGTGGGCGGCACGCTGGCCGGCAACGCCCTGTCGCTGGCCGCCATGCGGGCGACGCTGGGCGAGGTGCTGACCGACGAGGCGTTCGCGGGCATGATCGAGGTCGCGTCCCGGTACACCGCCGGCGTGCAGGGCGTGCTGGACAGCCGCCGCCTGCCCTGGCACATCGCGCAGCTCGGGGCCAGGGCCGAGTACCGGTTCAGCGCCCGGCCGCCGCTGACCGGCGGCGAGTCGGCGGCCGTGGCCGACCCGCACCTGGACGAGTACATGCACCTGTACACGATCAACCGCGGGATCCTGATGACGCCGTTCCACAACATGGCACTGATGTGCCCGGCCACCACCGAGGCCGACGCCGACGCGCACACGGCGGTGTTCGCGGCCGCCGCCGACGAGCTGCTCATCTGACCCGGAGCGGCCGGGCGGCCGGGCGGTCACGACGGCGGCTCGAACGGGTTGATCAGGGTCACGCCGCAGCGCACCAGGCCGGCGGTGTTCCTGGTGACCAGACCGTCATCGCCGCGACCGCGGTCGGCCGCAAGGCCCGCGTCGAACCGGCGCCCGCGCCGGTCCCGGTATCCGCGAGAACGGGCTGACGTTAGGGGTTCGCATGCGTTGGGCCGCCCGGGCCCCCCGACGGACCAGGCACTATGCGCGCGGTGGCATCGTGGGAGTGTGAGCGGGGTGAGCAGTGGTGAGTAGCGCGGTAATTGCTCTCGGGGGCGGCGGCCTGGGCCGTGGCCTGGTGCATTTCTTTCTCTTCCGGCTGATCTTCCGGGCGGCGCTGTTGATCTGGCGGGTACCGGTGTTCGGGCCCGTGCTCGACATCGCGGCGGGCGTGGTCATCGTGACGCTGCTGGTCCTGCGGGCGCAGCTCGGCCCGGGCTGGTGGCAGCGCCGGCGCGGCTCCGGTGGCGGCTCCGGCCGCCGCTGAGCGGCGCGCGTTATCGTGAGCCCATGCCGGATCGCAAGGAGATCATCGAGGTCAGCGGCCGCACCGTGGCCGTCTCCCACCCGGACAAGGTCTACTTCCCGAGGACCGGGCACACCAAGCTCGACCTGGTCCGGTACTACCTGAGCGTGGCCGACGGCGCGCTGCTCGGCGCGGGCGGCCGGCCGATGGTGCTCAAGCGCTTCGTCAACGGCGCGGAGGGCGAGCCGTTCTTCCAGAAGCGGGCCCCGACCTCGCGGCCGGACTGGATCGAGACCGTGGTGCTCAAGTTCCCGTCCGGGCGCAGCGCCGAGGAGATCGTCATCCGGGACGCGGCCGGCCTGGCCTGGGTGGCCAACCTGGGCTGCATCGACCTCAACCCGCACCCGGTCCGGGCCGCCGACCTGGACCACCCCGACGAGCTGCGGGTGGACCTGGACCCGGTGCCCGGCGTGGACTGGGCGCAGATCGTCCGGGTCGCCCTGGTGGCCAGGGAGGCGCTGGCCGACCTCGGCCTGACCGGCTGGCCCAAGACCTCGGGCTCGCGCGGCATGCACATCTACTGCCGGGTGCACCCCCGCTGGACGTTCAACCAGGTGCGCGGGGCCGCCGTGGCGCTGGCCAGGGAGATCGAGCGCCGCGCGCCGCAGGACGCCACCGCGCGCTGGTGGAAGGAGGAGCGGCACGGCGTGTTCGTGGACTACAACCAGAACGCCAAGGACCGCACCGTGGCCTCGGCCTACTCGGTCCGCCCGACTTCCGACGCCCGGGTCTCAGCCCCGCTGACCTGGGACGAGGTACCGGACTGCGATCCGGCCGAGTTCACCATCGACACCATGCCGGAGCGGTTCGCCCGGCTGGGCGACGTGGCCGCGGGCATCGACGAGTCGGCCGGGTCGCTGGACGGCCTGCTGGAGCTGGCCGCACGCGACGAGGCGGCCGGGCTGCCCGACGCGCCCTGGCCGCCGCACTACGAGAAGCAGGAGGGCGAGGAGGCCAGGGTCCAGCCCTCCAAGCGCCGCGCCCCGTCCCGGACACCGGCCCGGGCCGCGGCCGACGGGGCCAGCGTGGTGCCGCCCGCGCCGGGCAAGGCCAGCGGCGCCAGCGGACGGCGGCGCACGTCGATGCCGCTGATCGAGGTCGCGCGGGCGGCCACCAAGGACGAGGCGCTGGCCGGGCTGGACCGCTGGAAGCAGCGTCACCCGGCGGCGGCCGGGGCGCTGGAGCCGGCCGACATCCTGGTCGACTCGATGCGCGGCCGCTCATCGACATGGACCCGGATCCGGCTGAACCTGCGCCACGTCCCCGAGGCCGGGCGCCCGCCCCAGGAGGAGCTCGAGGTCGACTACGACCCCTGGGCCGGCGTCGCTCCCCCGCCCCGCGGTCCGGCCGGCCCGGCCTGAATCCGGTTGTGGCCGGCCGGGTCACGACATATCGTCTTGTCATCTGGCCACGGCGGGGGCTGAGCCAAGATTGCGAGAAGCCGATGACGCAGCCAGGCGGCGCGGGCGGCCCTGACTACGGGGCCCGGGCGGAGACCTACCTGCGGGTGCTGGCCGAGGCTGAGCTGCGCCGGGCACTGGCCTGCCCGCGCAGCCCGGTGGAGCGCATCCCCCCGGTAGCGGTGCGGTGGGCCGCGAACGCCGTGGGCGCCGTGTCCGGCACCGCCGACCTGGCCTCCCGTTCGCTCGGCCCGGCCGCCGCCCGGGCCGGGCAAGGCGCGCTGCGGTTCCTGGCCCCGCCCGCCCGGCAGGCCGAGCAGGCCCTGCCCGCGCCCGTCAGGCGGGCCGGGGCGGTCCTGGGCCCGCAGGCCAGGCAGGCCGCCGGGGCGCTGGCGCCGCCGGCCAGGCAAGCCGGGCGCGCGGCGGCCCGGGC
>JBOHCO010001433.1:0-1695 GCA_050698895.1 Streptosporangiaceae bacterium | reverse complement strand
ACCCGGGCCGCCGCGGCCAGCTCCTCGCGGGGGGCCAGCCGGACCGGGGGCATCCGGGGTCGCTCGGCCTGCGCGGTGCGGCGGGGGCCGGAGCTGGGATTTGTGCTGGTGCTGGTGCTGGTGCTGGGGGGGTGGGACTCGCCGCCATCGGGCGCGGCGCTGGAGTGCACGCTCTCCGCGGCCCGCCCGTCACCGCGGCGCTCATCACCGCCGTGCTCGTCGGCGGGCCGGCCGTCGCCCTGGTCGGGCTGGTCGGGCTGGACGGGCTGGTCCGTGCTCACGTCGCTGTCTGGCCGGCCGGAATCCCGGGCCGCCGCGTCGCGACCTCCGCCGGGCCCGCTGTCGCCCGTCCCGGTGCCGTGTTTCCCGGCGCTGCCGCGCCCGCCCCGGGCAGGGCTGCGCGGCGCGGCGTCGCCGCGCCGGCCCGAGGCGGAGTCTCCGCCGCCTGGCGTCACACGACCGGCCTGGCGGGCGGTGGCAGACCCGGAGCCGGCGTTCCGTCGTGAGGTAGCCACGCAAGCACCCTAAGGCCTCGGCGGGCCGTAGTCAGATCAGCTCAGCCGGATCAAGCTCCAGCCGGACCGCTCCCGGTTCCTTTCTCGCCGTCCGCGCGGCCTGTCCGGCGCGCAGCGCCACCGCCAGCGCGGCACCCCCCGAGCGGGGGGCGCGGACCAGGAAACGGACCTGATTGGCGTCCGGCTCCCCCGCTGCAGCCGCCGCCCCGCCGGCCGTCCCATCCCCTGTCCCGCCGGCCGCCCCGCCGGCCTCGGGGACCGGCACCGGCCCCAGCACCTCGGCCCCCGGCGGCAGGTCGGCGCTGTCCAGCAGCGCCCGGACCGCGTCGTGCGGCCCGGACAGCGCGGCCATCCGGCCTGCCGGCGGGAACCGCAGCTCGCGGCGGTCCTCCAGTTCGCGGCCAGCGAACGTCACCGGATCCCAGCGGACCAGCGCCTGGACCGCGGGCAGGCCCGCGTCGGCGACCATCACCACCCGGCCGCCCTCCGGGCCCGGGCGGACCAGCGCCGCCGCGTTCATCCACCGCCGCACTGCCTCCTCCGACGCCCGCAGGCTGGCCCGGCCCAGCAGCGCCCAGCCGTCCAGCAGAACCGCCGCCGCGTAGCCCCCGTCGACGCTGGGCTCCGCGCCCGGCGTCGCGACCACCACCGCCGGCGTGCTCGGCACCTGGGCCAGCACCCGGCTGCCCCCCGAGGTGCGCACCGGAACGGCCGGGAACGCCCGGCCCAGTTCCTCGGCCGTGCGGGTCGCCCCGGTGACCAGGGCGCGCAGCCCGCGGTGCCCGCAGTGCGGGCACGGCTCGGTGACCAGGGCTCCGCACCAGCCGCAGGTCGGCAGCTCCCTCGATCCCGTCAGCTGGGCCGGCCCGCCGCACCGGCACCGGCGCGGCGCGTGGCAGCGTTCGCAGGCCAGCGCGGTCAGGTAGCCGCGCCGTGGCGTCTGGAACAGCACCGGCCCGGCGGCCAGCGCCTCGCGGGCCGTCCGCAGCGCCAGGCTCGGCAGCCGGGCCGATCGCGCCGCCTCGTCCCTGGCCAGCTCGAAGTCGTCACCGGCCGCCGCCACCGCCGGGGCGAACCGCCGTACCGTCGCCCGCTCCGCCGCCAGCGACCTGGCCCAGCCGCCCGCCACCAGCTGCGCCGCCTCCGCCGTCCGCGCGAAGCCGCCGATCAGGGCGGCCGC
>JBOHCO010001432.1:0-1154 GCA_050698895.1 Streptosporangiaceae bacterium | reverse complement strand
CGCCGTCCAGCCCGGTCACCGGGTCCGTCCCGAGCAGCGGGACGGCCCAGGCCAGGATCTCCTGGGTGGTCCGGTAGTTCAGGGACAGCCGCCGGCTCCGGCCCCGCACGCTGATCCGCAGCGCGGCCAGCGACACCCGGCTGTCGTAGATCCGCTGGTGCGGGTCGGCGGCGATGAACAGGTCATCCGGGCCGGGGGCCACGGCCGCGCGCAGCAGCCGCCACTGGGCCAGGTGCAGGTCCTGGGCCTCGTCGACGAGGATGTGCCGGTAGCGCGGCTGTCCGGCCTGTCCGACCAGGTGCGCGGCCTCGTTGGCCAGCTGCAGGTGCGTGGACTCGCGGGCCGCGGCGAGCTCGGCGGTGACCTGCTGGGCGGCCAGCCAGACCTGGCTGCGCTGGGCCCTGGTGAGTGGCCGCCCCCGGCCGGCGCGCGGGCAGCCCAGGTAGGCCTGCTCGGTGCGCAGGTCCCGGGCCAGGATGACCTGCTCCCACTCGTTCTTCAGGAACGCCGGGGCGAGGGCCAGCCCGGCCTCGGCGGCCGCCTTCGCCCAGCGCGTGCGCAGCACGCGCTCATCGGCGATGACCGGCGTTCCGCGGGCCTGCTTGACCACGCCGTAAGCCAGCCGGTCCACGTTGAGCACCTCGACCCGGCCGCGCACCGCGGCGTCGCCGATCAGCAGGTCAAGCTGGGCGTGCAGGGCCTCGGCCAGGTTGCCGTTGAAGGTAGTGACGAGGATGGGCGCGCGGGGCGACGTCGCGGCGCGGGCGGCCAGGAAGGCCGCGCGGTGCAGCACGGTCACCGTCTTGCCGGTCCCCGGGCCGCCCGTCACCTGAGCCGGGCCGGCATAGCTCGGCTGGTAGGCGATCTCTCGCTGGCTCGGGTGCAGGAACATGCGCCACGCCGCGAACGGGCGGGACAGGATGAGCGGCAGCTCCTGCTGCCCCGACACGAAGGTGACCTGGTCGCGACTCCGCTCCAGGGCGGCGACCAGGTCAGCCTGGTCGACCGGCACAGGCGGCGCGCCGCCGGGCAGGAGCCGGGCCGCCTCGGCCCGGGCCTCATCGACCGTCATGCCGCACGACAGCGCGTACAGCGCGGCGTACTGGGCGTCCGGCAGCGCCAGCTGCAGCCGTTCCAGGTCGGCCTCGCTGGCC
>JBOHCO010001431.1:0-8206 GCA_050698895.1 Streptosporangiaceae bacterium | reverse complement strand
GACCTCGCTGGACGAGGTGGACCCGGCCGACGAGCCGCGCTCCATGCGCCGCCAGCCGCGCTGGCAGCGGGCGGTGGTGATGGCCGGCGGCTCGGTCATGCAGTTCGTGCTGGCCTTCGCGCTGCTGTCGGGCCTGGCCCTGGGCGTCGGCCTCGAGAATGACAACACCGCGCAGCTCGGGGCGATCGGCCGCTGCGTGCCGGCCAGCGCCAGGGCACTGGACCACGGGACCTGCGCCGCGCGCGCCGCGGCCTCCCCGGCGCAGCGGGCCGGACTCAGGGCCGGGGACCAGGTCGTGGCGTTTGACGGCCGCGCGGTGCACACCTGGACCCAGCTGAGCCGGGCCATCCAGGGGGCCCCGGTCGGTCGCGCGGTGCCGATCCAGGTCCTGCGCGGTGGCCGGCGGGTGACCCTGCACGCGGTGCTGGCCACGGTCGCTGGGCGGCCCGGCGGCTACCTGGGCGTCTCGCCGGCGATGGTGTTCCAGACCGTCGGCCCGGCTGGCGCGGCCGCGTACGCGGGCCGGACGTTCGCGGGGATCCTGGTCGGCTCGGCCCGCGTGGTGGAGTCCATCCCGGCCGCCATTCCCGACCTGTTCGCCGCGAACCGGGCCCACACCGCCGGTGGCCAGCTGACCAGCCTGGTCGGCGCGGGCGAGGTGACCAGCTCGGTGGTCTCCGCGCACCTGGGCTGGCAGTTCAAGACGGCCTACGTGCTGCTGATCATCGCCTCGCTGAACATCTTCCTGGGCGCGTTCAACCTGCTGCCGCTGCTTCCGCTGGACGGCGGCCACCTGGTCGTCATCGGCTACGAGCGGCTGCGCGCCTGGCTGGCCCGGCTGCGCGGCCGGGCCGACCCCGGCCTGGCCGACCTGAGCCGGCTGGTCCCGGTCAGCCTGGCCGTCTTCGCGGTCCTGGTGGTGTTCAGCCTGGTGCTGATCCTGGCCGACATCGTCAACCCGGTGGGCGCCGGCCTGTAGGCAAGCAGGCAGGCAGGCAGGCGGGCGCTGGCCTGCCGTGCTGGCTGGCCCGCAGTTCACACTCCATAACAGCAGGTTGCGGGCGTTCGGGTCGCTTGCGTCCGAGTGTGCTCGGGCTGACCCGCGGATTGCCGCTGGGCTGTCGGGGGGCGGTGCCATGCTGGGATTTACCGCGGAGCCACGGTCGGGGCGGCAGCGGGGCTCCGCCACGTCAGCTACGGGAGGGAACACCATGCTCACTACCAACTACGTGCCCGGCGCACCTAACTGGGTCGACCTGGCCACCCCGGATGTCGACGCGGCCGTGGCCTTCTACGGGCCGGTCTTCGGCTGGGAGTTCCAGTCCGCCGGCCCGGACGCGGGCGGCTACGGCATGTTCACGACGGCCGGCAAGACCGTCGGGGCGGTCGGCCCCATGATGGGCGAGCCGGGCGCCGCGCCGGCCTGGACGCTGTACTTCCACACCCCGGACGCCGACGCCACGGCCGGCGCGGTCACCCAGGCCGGCGGCGCGGTCCGCGCCGCGCCCATGGACGTGTTCACGGCCGGGCGGATGGCCCAGTTCTCCGACCCGTCGGGCGCCAACTTCGCGGTCTGGCAGCCGGGGGACACCAAGGGCCTGGACGCGGTCACCGACCCGAACACGCTGTGCTGGACCGAGCTGCACACCACCGACCCGGCCGCGGCCAAGGCGTTCTACCAGTCGGTGTTCGGCTGGTCCAGCCAGGACATGCCGATGGGCGACTTCACCTACACGGTCGTCACCCCGGCCGGCGGCGGCGAGGAGACCAGCCAGGGCGGGATCATGGGCCTGGTCCCCGAGATGGCCGCCGGGGGCAGCCGGTGGCTGCCGTACTTCGAGGTGGCCGACCCCGACGCCGTGGTGGCCAGGGTGACCGAGCACGGCGGCACGGTGGTCGCGCCGGCCATGGACCTGGAGGGCGTGGGCCGGATGGCGGCGTTCGTCGACCCGGCGGGCGCCCCGTTCTCGGTCATCAAGAGCGCCCCGGCGTCTTAGCCTCGATCCACCGTGGATTGAGGCTTAGGTCCTGCTGCGGCGTCTTAGGCCGGCCGCGGCGGTCTTAGGCCGACCGCGCCGGCGAGCGCTTTCTGGCCGGTCGGCGTGGTGCCTGCTCGCGCGAGCACCACCACGTCGATCGGCCGCCGACCACGCCGTGGCGCATCACGGCCCCGCAGCGCGGACACCGGCCGCTGGGGTGCCGGGCGGAGATCACGTCGCCGGTGTGTGCGCCGCCGCTGGCGATGGCCGCCTCCAGGGTGGCCCGCAGCGCCGCGTAGAGCCGGTCGGCCCGGGTGACGGTCAGGGTGTCCACCGGCGCGCTCGGCGACAGCTTGGCCTGCCAGAGCGCCTCATCGGCCAGCAGGTTCCCCACCCCGGCGATCCTGGACTGGTCCAGCAGCCGGGCCTTGACCGCGATCCGGCCCTTCATGATCAGCTCCCGGAACTCCACCCGGCTGACCGTCAGCGCGTCCGGGCCGAGCGCGCCGATGTCCGGGTTCAGCCGGACCCGGCCCAGGCGGCGCGGGTCGGACAGCACCAGTCGCCCGCCGTCGGCGAACTCCAGCGAGAACCGCTCCCACCGCGGGTTGCGCGGCCAGGTCCCCTGCCAGTGCGGCTCGCCGCCCTCGGCCGCCTGGCCGCCGGTGACCACGATGATGCTGCCGCTCATGCCCAGGTGGATGCCCAGGTCCGGCCCGGGCGCCGGGGACCGGTCCGCGGCGGAGGTCTCGAGCCACATCGTCTTGCCGCGCCGGTGGGCCGCGGTCAGCGAGCGCCCGGCCAGCGCCGCCTTGATCTGGCCCGGCGCGTGCGGCCGGGAGATGTAGGTGTCGGTGTCGTTCACGTCTACGATGCGCCGGTGCAGCGCCTGATCGGCGATCACCCGGCGGGCGGTCTCAACCTCGGGGAGCTCGGGCACTCCCCAGTTGTACTCGCGGTCAGGGCTTGCGTCCCGCGCCGCCCCACATCGTGGACGGAATGCCCCGGTCGGCCGGAGCGTCCGGTCGCCACTCCGGGATCCGGACCACGCCCGGCTCTATAAGCGACTGGCCGTCGAAGAACTCACCGGGGGGCTCCTCTTCCACGACGAACTGCAGCACCGCCATCAGCACGATCGCCACCGGCTGGCTGAGGTCCAGGGTCCGCGCCCAGGATCAGTACGGGCAGCCAGGATGCCCAGACGCAAGAGCGCGACATCCTCAAGGTGTCCCAGGGCGCGATGATCATCCGCCCGGACACCAAGGCCGCTAGCGCCAGCGAGGGTGAGCAGCTTGACGCCCTGGACGATGTGATGGCCAAGCTCCGTCAAGGTGACCGGGTGATCGTGACTGATAGCTCGCGCCTGGACCGGCGGGACAACCTGACCTCTCAGGTAGAGACCATGCTGGCCATCCGGAAGACCGGGGCGGCCATCGTGTCCCTGGCCCCCGGGGAAGAGTCGTTCGCCAGCGGGGATGATCTGGGTAGCTGGGTGACCACGCTGGTGAAGCAGAACGCGAACGCGGAGAAGTCCCGCACCGTCAGGACACAGACGTACCGTGGAATTAAGATGATCCGTGACAACAGGTATTACAGTCGCTGTTTTCGGTCGGTGACCGCGCTGCAGCTCAGCGTGGCGGGCGGTAGGCGAGTTGCGGTTACATATTGTCACCTCCTTTCGGTCAGCGGGGTTCAGGTGGCGAGGGCTTCGAGGCGGGTGGCGTAGTGGTGCCAGCGGGCGCGGGCCTGGTGCCGACGGCGCCACGCTGACCAGCTGAGATGGAAGGCGAGGCGGGCTGCGGTGAGGATGCCGGATTTCCAGTTGCGGGCGAGGAGCTCGATGCGGGCGGTCTCGGCAGCCGACAGCCTGATCGGGACGATGTCAGGCGGGCAGGGCTGGCCGGCCGAGCTGGGCAGCGGCGCGTCGCCGCAGTAGAACTGCAGGTCAGCGGCTGCGGCAGGACGCTCGTCGCTGGTGGCCGCGGCGGTCTCGCGGGCGGGCCGGGCAGCGGGGAGGGCCATGGCGCCGGTGATCGCGGCGCGGACGGCGGCGTTCCTGAGCTGGGCGAGCGCGGTCAAGACGGTGTGCCGGCAGATCGCGTCCCAGGTCCGGGCCTGGCACTGGTCCCAGCCGAAGGCGTCCCTGCCGGTTCTGAACGTGGTCTCTACCGGCCATCTGCGGCCTGCGATGGTGATGAGATAGGTCATGGTGGCCGGGCGGTCTTCCGGCACCCGGCACAGGTAGAAGGTGTACTGGTTCTTCCCGCGATCGGGGAGGCGGCGGATCAGCAGGAACTCCCGCGGGCCCGCGTGTCTCCCGCGACAGCGCCCGGATGTAGTCCATCGCCGCCGCGACGCTCCGCCGCTGTGCCATCATCCGGCCCAGCACCCCGCTGACCAGCGCGTCCGCTCTCTCCCCGCACTCCGCAGCATCTTCTATGCTGGCCATCGCGGCCGTGGCCTCGTCTAGTCTTGTCACGAAAACCAGAACGAGCCACGGCCGCCCCGCGTTCTACGCCCGTCAGCAGCCGTTCCGCCGGCAGCAGGCGCCAGTCGGCATCACGCACAGTAACCTCGGCCGCATGCCCGGCAGTCACGAAACCATCAGCACTCAAACACTCAACGTGAAACAGCGACAGTAATACAGGGCGCAGCACGGAGCGCTGCCGACGTTCTGGGCCACTAAGGGTGTTCGCTACGCGAAGCAGGCGTACTGCTCGAATCCTGCCGCTGTCGCGGACATTTACGAGAGGGTGGTGGGCAGCGAATCGCTGTCCAGCATCGGACGCGCCTACGACATATACCCGAACTCGGTTAAGAGCATCGTCCGTTTTGCTGCGAACCATACGGGCGTTGTTGAGTGTTCGTATACGCATGAGGGGGAGACTGAGGTTTGGGCGCACGAGGTTGGGCCGGTTGTTGATTCGCCGTTGTGGTGCCGTGCTAACAAGGTGCTGGACGCGAATATGACCGATGCGAGGGGGAACAAGGGTGGCCGTCCTGTCGCGTGGCCGGCTAACTGGCTGTCGGGCGTGCTGGCAATGCCATATAGAACAGCGTGATCGCTGCTGAGGGTGCTGTGGCGGCTACGGCCTGGGAGTCGCCGCTCCGGTTACGGTCTGTGATTTCTGATGGGGCTGCGCGCCTGATGCTGCTGGCCGTTCAGGGCGGCTGTGCCTGCGGGCGATCGGTGCGCGACACGCGCGTGCGGATCCCTTTACCGGCGGGAGGCTCCCGGTAGAAGAGGAGGTGTCTAAGTCAGCCTTTTCGCCTGGGAGCCTCCTGATGCTCTTCTACCCTGTCACGCCGCCGGATGTCACGCTCTTCCGCGCGGAAGGCGCCGCCCTGAGCCTGGCCGGGCAGGCGGGCATGGTCGCGGTCCGGATAGCGGACCTGGCCTGGCCGGCGGGGCCGGGCCCGGGCAGCGACGGCCGCTCGGCGCTGGTGGCGGCAGGCGCGGGAAGGATCCGCAGCGGGGATGTGGTGGTGTTCCTCAAGCCGGTGGCGGTGGCGCCGGCGGTGGTCCGCCGCGACGGGCGGGTGCAGGCTGGCGGGCATCTGGCTGATCACGCCCGGCTGGGCGTGGCCGAGGACCGGCTGGATGCCCTGGCCGGCCAGGCGGATGTGATCGGCCAGATCGCCTCGGGCGTCACGCTCGCGGGGAAGGTCAAGGGCGCGGCGCGGCGGGCTATGACGCCGGCGCTGGCGATCCGGCTGTGCTTGCTGATGACGCTGCTGCCCGGCGCGGACTACGCCGAGGTGATGGCAGCCCTGCTCGGGGACCTGGCGCTGGTGCCGTGGCAGCGGCCGTACGCGCTGCCGACCGCGACGGTGCTGTGCACCTGGCGGGAAGCCGTCGGGCCCGGGCCGCTGGAGAAGCTGCGCGACCTGGTGCTGGCCGGCGTCGACGCCGAGCACCGCGACCACGATTACCGGGCGGTCACGGTCGGGGACCTGGATGCCTGCTCGATCGACGGGTCACTGACCCGGGTTCCCGACACCCCGGCGAACCGGCGGGCGCTCGGGTCGGCCGGCACCGCCGATGATTCCGCGCCCTACCCGCAGCAGCGTGATCTGTGGCTGTCGCACGCCTCCACCCGCGCCACCCTGGCCGTGACCAGCGGGCCGTCAGGCGCCGCCGGCGGCAGGAACAAGGGAGAGGCGGAGCAGAGGCTGCTGGATAAGGCCCTGGAGAACTACCCTCAGCTGTTCACCTCCGGCCGCATGTGGATCCTCGACCGGAATTTCCCGGGAGCTCCCCGCATCCAGCGGATGCTGGCCACCGGCACCCGCGTGCTGATCCGGGTCAAGGACGGCATCACCCTGCACCGGACCGGAGACTTCCTGCCCGACGGCTCCTACCTGGCCATCATCAGCGGCGGCGGGATCACCCTGACCGTCCGCGTCATCGAGTACCACGTCAGCGTCGCCGGGCGCGACGCCCCCGAGATGTTCTGCCTGATAACCGACCTGGACGACCACCGCGCCTACCCCGCAGGCGTGCTGGCGGCCGCCTATCACTGGCGGTGGATCGGGTCGGAGACCTCGCTGAAGGAAGCGAAGTCGGCGATCAGCGGCGCCGGGCCATCCACCGGCGCGATGCTCCGGTCCCAGTCCCCGGCCCTGATCACCCAGGAGCACGCCGCCTGGGTGACCGCCGTCGAGCTGGCCCGCGCCACGGCCCGCGCCGCCGCAGCCGCTGCTGTCCCCGCTCGCAGGGGGCAAGCGCGCCGGCCAGCCCGTCCGCCCCCGCGAGATATCGTTCACCGCTGCCCGCCGCGCGATCATCACCACCACCCGGGCCGGGACGGCCACCGCCAGCCTGCCCGCCCCGGCGATCACCGCCAGCCGCGACGCAGTCCTGGCCCGCCTGGCCCGCCGCCGCGTCGATGTCGACCGCCACCGGCACCGCGACCGCAAGACCAAGGCCCGGCTGGGCTTCCCGCCCGCCGGCCCGCGCATTCCCGCCCAGACTGCTCAGGCGCAGATCAGCATCTGCCGGCCGATCGCCGCCTAACTCCCCCGCGCTACTTTCTTTCCCCCTGCCGCACTCGCGGCCTGTCCCCTTGCGCTCGCCGGCCCGTGGAACCGGCCGCCAGCCGGAGCGACAGCCGGACTGCCGCCACACCCGCGTACAGCAGTCACTCTCCGTTCAGCACCCGTCGGCCGCACCGGACAACGCGGCATCGGCTCCGGGCACCCGATCACGCTGAAGTACATGGCATTGGGCGTGCTGGACTGCCCGGAGTGCGGAGGAAGGCTCTACATGAATGCCGGGCTCACTCCCTGGCCGACAGGCCCGTGGCGGCTACGGCGGGCCGGTTGCGAACGCGAACGCGAACAGCGCGTGTGCCCTATACGTGCAGACGCGAGGCCCGTTCGCGTTCACGATGACTGTCCGTCGCCGGCAAGGCGGGAGGCCCGCCAGTAGCCGCGCCGTACCTGCACCACCCGGCCTGCCTGGGCATGCTCCTGTAGCCGGTAGTGGACTCATCGGCGAGTCCTGCTGCACGCGGATGCCAGATCCGCGATGGATGCCCCATCGGGCGGGGCGGCGGAAAGCGCGGCCCGCAGGATTTCCTCCGGGGTCGGCTGAATTTCAGCGTTTGCCTCCACGGGAGCATCTTCCGTGGTCTCGTATTCTGGCTGGGATTCCGGTTTCTCCCCGACGGGAGCGCCCAGCATGGCGTTGCGTGATATCTCGTCCAGCCGGCGTGGTATCCGTGAGTGCCGGGCGGATGTTTCGGTCACCATCTCGTCCGTGACGAGGTAGGCGCGGGCGCGTCGGGGGATGTCATGCTCGGGTGCGGAAATGAGGAACTTTCCGGGCGCGTTCAGCTTATGGGTGTTCCATCCTGCCTTGAGCATTCCCTGACCGAGCACGAGATCTACGTCTCTTTGCTCACGGACCCGAAAGCATATCCGCAGGTCCATCTGACCCAAATCCGCGAGTAGGGTTGGCGAAACGGCCGCGTAGATGCTGATGGGTGCCGCTCTGGCCTGGGATGATGATCATTGCGAAGTGACTTTCATCCTCGGGCGGGAGAGGCACCCATCTGGTGAACAGGATACGTGGCAGGAGAGGAAAGCCCCGGCAGGTTCGGGTCGGCGTGCCGGACCGGTCGCTGACCGCGAACGCGGGGCTGGCCGCGGTCAGCGAGTTGTGCGGGCGGCTGGGCGTGATCGAGGCGGTTGATGCGGCGGCTGGCCCTATCAGGCAGCGGGAT
>JBOHCO010001430.1:0-1794 GCA_050698895.1 Streptosporangiaceae bacterium | reverse complement strand
TTCGAGTACTACAAGTCCACGGCCAACCCCGACCACCTGCCGCCGACTTCCGAGGCGGCGATCGGGCGCACGGACCAAGCCAACCACAAGTACGACCTCTCGGACTTCTTCGAGACGCTCAAGGACGGCAACATGCCGTCGGTGAGCTACCTCAAGGCGGCCGAGTACCAGGACGGGCACCCGGGCTACTCCGACCCGCTGGACGAGCAGCGCTGGATCATCAACACCGTCAACTCGATCGAGTCGTCGCCGGACTGGAAGTCGACCGCGATCGTGATCACCTACGACGACTCCGACGGCTGGTACGACCACCAGAAGTCGCCGATCGTCAACGGCTCCAGCGACTCCACCGTCGACACCGCCCTGTGCAAGGCCAAGAAGGTCGGCCTGGGCGGCCGCAACGACCGCTGCGGCTTCGGCCCGCGCCTGCCGCTGGTGGTCATCTCGCCGTACACCCGGCAGAACTACGTCAGCCACAACCTCACCAACCAGGCCTCGATCATCCGCTTCATCGAGGAGAACTGGCTGCACGGGGAGCGCCTCCCCGGCGGCTCGTTCGACAAGGTCTCCGGTGCCCTGGACGCCAGGAACGGCGTGCTGGACTTCAAGACCCGTCCGCACTTCGCCAAGCTCATCCTGAACCCGATCACCGGCGCGGTCGTCAAGGCCTAGCCCGGCCCAGCCAGCCGCTGCCCCGGCCCGGGACTCCCCGGGCCGGGGCAGCGGTCTTTCCGCCCGGAGGTGTCCGTCTGCCGACATGCCTTGTCCGGCTGCACCGTCGCGGCGGGCCGGGCCTGATCCGTAGCGTCGTGCCGTAGGGCCCTGCGGAGGGCCGCCGCTGAGGAGGCCAGGCGTCATGACGGACATAGCCGAACTGCGCAATGCGATCACCGGGCTGCTCGCCTATGCCGGCGCCGAGGAGGAGATGCTGCTGGCCACGGCGCGCCGGGCGCCGGTCGTCTCCGGCCGCCCGGACTGCTGGGCCGCGATCCCGGTCATCGCGCATAACACGGAGTTCAAGCGCCAGCAGGTCCGGCGGCTGACCGCCATCCGGGCGGGCACCACGCCGCCTGAGTTCACCGAGATCGACCACCGCTCGGCCGAGGTCTACCAGCGTTACGCGGACCAGCCCGCGGGCCCGGTGGCCCGCGACAGCCGGGAGGTCACCGCGGCGCTGATCGACGGGCTGGGCGAGACCAGCGACGAGGACCTGCTGGACCCGGCCCGGCATCCCTGGCTGCGCGGCCGCCAGCTCGGGCTCCAGATCATCGTGCGCGGCTTCTGGCATCCGATGGGCCACCTCGGCGAGTTCTACGCCGCCCACGCCCGGCCGGACCGGGCCGTTACGCTGTCCGAGCACGCCACGGCGGCCGCCGCCTACCTGAACGCGCCGCCGGCCGTGCAGGGGATGGCCTATTACAGCCTGGCCTGCGCCCAGGCCCGGGCCAGCCAGCCGGACCGGGGCCTGGACTCGCTCGACCGGGCCATCCGGCTCAACCCGGACCTGCGGGCCAACGCCCGCCGCGACGCCGACCTGGACCGCCTGCGCGAGAACACCGGGTTCTCGGCGCTGATGGCGGAGTGAACCGAGGCCCGTTAAATGGAATCTTCTGTCCCGCCGGTGCCGCTGCTGACCATCGCGCGGGAATGGGGCCGGATCGGGTGCATCGGGTTCGGCGGGCCGCCCGCGCACATCGCGCTGCTGCGGGCGCTGTGCGTGGACCGGCGGGAGTGGCTGTCCGCGGCCGAGTTCGAGGACGGCATCGCGGCCACCAGCCTGCTGCCCGGCCCGGC
>JBOHCO010001429.1:0-8612 GCA_050698895.1 Streptosporangiaceae bacterium | reverse complement strand
GGGCCGCCGCCCTCCAGTACGTGCGGAAGGTCAGCGGGTTCCGTACCCCGGCCGGGCACAACGCCGAGGCGTTCGAGCGGGCCGTGGCAACGATCACGGCCGCCACCGCCGACCTGCTCGGCCACCTCGAGGTGCGCGGCGCACGAGCGTCATGAGAACGCCGCGGCGTAGTCGGCGGCGAACTGGTCGAACGAGCGGGCGGGGCGGCCCAGCAGCGACGGGACGTCCTGGGTGACCACGCTGAGTTCCTGGGCGGGCACGGGCATAAGGTTCGGTCATGCCAAACGACTGGAATAGCAAGATCATCGAGGAGTTCCGGGCCAACGGCGGCCGGGTGGGCGGGCCCTTCGAGGGCGGAACGCTGCTACTCCTGCACACCACCGGCGCCCGAAGCGGCCAGGAGCGGGTCAACCCCGTCGCCTACCAGGAGCTGGATCACGGCTACGCGGTGTTCGCATCCAAGGCGGGCGCGCCGACCAACCCGGACTGGTACCACAACCTCGTCGCGCACCCCGCGGTCGAGGCGGAGATCGGCACGGAGCAGCACCGGTTCACCGCGCGGGTGGCCGGGGGTGAGGAGCGGGAGCGGATCTGGTCGGCGCAGAAGGCCAGCAACCCCGGCTTCGCCGAGTACGAGCAGAAGACCTCGCGGCAGATCCCGGTGGTCATCCTGGAGCCGGCGGGCTGACGGCTACGCCGGGCTCATTTGCTTATCATCGGGCTTCTGGTCGTCCGGCGGGTCGGCGGAGGCGAGTATCTCGTCGGGCAGGTCCAGCAGATGGCAGCCGAGCCTGATCTCGAACCGGGCCTGGGCCGGCGATGAGACGCCGGCCAGCCAGCGCCGGGTGGCGGCCGTGAACACGTCCGCCACCACCGGCAGGGCCGCCTCGTGCGCCGGGCTGAGCGTGCCGCCGCCGGCCGCGACGTGCCGGATCACCCGCAGGTGGGCGCGCTCGATCCGCTCGATGACCTCGCGGTAGTCGCGGATCGTCTCGCTGATCGCGGCGTACAGCGCGCTGGTCAGCTGGGGCTCGCGCTGCTCGGCCCGGAACTCGCGGAGCAGGTGCGCCGTGACCCGCTCGCGGACCGTGCCGGGGCGGGCCGGCTCGGCGGCGACCCGGGCCAGCGCCCGCTCGTAACGGTGCAGGGTGATGGCCAGCAGCACGTGGTCCTTGGCCGGGAAGTACCGGTACAGGGTGGCCAGCGAGACGTCGGCGCGCTGGGACAGCTCCTTCATCTGCAGCGCCTCGGGGCCGCCCGCGGTCAGCATCTCGGTCGCGGCCTCCAGGATGCGGTCGTGCCGGCCGTGCTGGGCAGGCGTCGACGGCACCGCCGGGACTACCGTCGGCGCCTCCCGCGACGTCGATCCACTCATATCCCCAGGTCATATCTCCTGTTCAGATCTCCAGGTCATATCTGCAGGGTGGCCGCGAGCCGGTCGAGCTGATCGCCGGGCCCGCCGAGCAGCACCTTGCCGGACAGGGCGTTCTTGTAGAACAGGTGCGCGTCGTGCTCCCAGGTGTAGCCGATGCCGCCGTGCAGCTGGATGGTGTCGGCGGCCGCGGTGAAGTAGGGCACCGAGGTCAGCACCCGGGCCACCGACGCGGCGGCGGAGAAGCGCTCCGGATCCTCGTCGGCGGCCCTGGCCGCCTCGCGGACCGCGGCGTGCGACAGCTCCCAGGCCGTCTCCATGTCCGCCAGCCGGTGCTTGACCCCCTGGAAGGCCCCGATCGGCTGGCCGAAGGCCACCCGCAGCTTGGCGTACTCGCTGGTCATGGCCAGGCAGGCGGCCATGGCACCGTTCTGCTCGGCGGCCAGGGCCAGGTTGGCCAGGTCAGCGGCGGCGGCCAGCGCGCGGCCCGCGTTCCCGGCCAGGGGCCGGGCCGGCGTGCTGTCGAGCCGGATCCGGGCCGCCGCCCTGGTGTGGTCGACGGTGGTCAGCGCCTCCCGGCTCAGGCCGTCGGCGGTCCCGTCGACCAGGTAGATCGCCACGGTCTCGGCGCCGGCCGCGGGCACCAGCAGCACGCTGGCCTGGGCGCCGTTGAGCACCGGGGCCAGCTCGCCGGTCAGCCGCACCGCGGCGCCGCTGCCCGTGGCGGTGACGTGCCGGCCGTGGGCGCCGGGCTCGCCCAGGCCGCGCGGGCCGCCGGTGATGGCCAGCGTGGCCACCAGCTCGCCGCTGGCGATGCCGGGCAGCAGCTCGGCCCGCGCCGCCTCGTCGTCCAGGTGCAGCAGCGCGCCGGCCGCCAGCACGGCCGAGGCCAGCAGCGGCGAGGGCACCAGGCCGGCGCCCAGCTCGGCCAGCGCGACCGTCAGCGCGGAGTGCCCGGCCCCGGCGCCGCCGTGCTCCTCGGGAATGATCAGGCTGGCCAGGCCGAGCTGGCCGGCCAGCTGCTTCCACACGCCGGGGTCGTAGGCCTCCCCGGCGGCGATCAGCTCGCGGATGGCCGGCAGCGCGCTGCGCTCGGCCACGAACCGGCGCACGGAGTCGCGCAGCGACTGCTCCTCGGCGGTCAGTACCAGGCTCATTGACGCCCCTCGCTATCGCTTCTGGGTTCCGACCCGCAGCTGGTTGAACGGGGTATTGCGGTCCACCCCCGGGTCCTTGGCCAGGCCGAGGACCCGCTCGCCGATGATGTTGCGCTGGATCTCGTTGGTGCCGCCAGCGATCGCCATGCCCGGCACGGCCACGATCGCCGTGGCCACCGCGCTCAGCTCGGCCTCGTGGTGGCCGGAGCCGCCGGCCTCGTACCCGGCCAGCTCGTCACCGAGCACGTCGGCGGCCACCGCCGCGGCGAACGCGCCGAGCTCAGCGGCGGCCAGCTTGGCCACCGAGCCGCGGGCGCCGGGCATCTGGCCGGT
Organism: Streptosporangiaceae bacterium; assembly: GCA_050698895.1. Classification (GTDB taxonomy): domain Bacteria; phylum Actinomycetota; class Actinomycetes; order Streptosporangiales; family Streptosporangiaceae; genus DASUBV01. The sequence continues at coordinate 5,750 of JBOHCO010001429.1, read as the reverse complement.
CATGACCTCCTCGCGCAGCAGCCGGGCGAACAGCGCGACCCCGCGCTGCCGGGCGTACAGCTCGGCCAGCCGCCGGCGGTTGCCGTCGTCCTCGAGGCGGCCGAGCTGGCCAGCCAGGTCGCGCAGCGACTCGAAGCCGAGCGGGTTGTGCTGCGAAGCGGCCATCGTCCCGATATTGACCCGCTCGTTGCGCAGCATGACGACCGCGGCATCCCAGCCCTTGCTCTCCTCGCCGATGAGCGCGTCGGGGGCCAGGCGGACGTTGTCGAAGTAGACCTCGTTGAACGGCGCCGAGCCGGTCGCCACCCGCAGCGGGCGGACAGTCACGCCGGGCGCGTGCATGTCCACGATGAACATGCTGATGCCGTGGTGCTTGGGCTGCGCGGGGTCGGTCCGGGCCAGGACGGCGCCGTAGTCGCTGTACTGTGCGCCGGAGGTCCACACCTTCTGGCCGTTGAGCACCCAGGTGTCCCCACCCGCCTCCCCATCCCCCTTCACTCGCACGGCCGTGGCCTGGAGGCTGGCCACGTCCGAGCCGGCGCCGGGCTCGGAGAACAGCTGGCACCAGATCTCCTCGCCGCGCAGCATCGGCGGCAGGTACCGCTTCTTCTGCTCCTCGCTGCCGCACTCCAGGATCGTGGGCCCCGGCATGCCGATGCCGATGAAGAACACGCCCACCGGCAGCGCGTACGGCCGGGCCTCCTCGCCGAAGGCGGCCTGCTCGGCGCCGGTCAGCCCCTGGCCGCCGTACTCCTTCGGCCAGGTGATGCCGACGAACCCGGCGTCGTACAGCCGGGCCTGGAAGGCCTTCTGGGCCGCGACTCCGGCCTGGTCGCCGGTGTCCTCGGCGTCGTCGCCGTCCGAGCGGCGCGGCGCGTTGGCCGCCAGCCATGCTCGCGCGCGGGCGCGGAACTCCTCGGTCTGCTGCGGGCTCACGTGACCCCTCCCGGCCCCTCGCGGGCGAAAAACTGAAATCGGTTATGCTTATTTCTGGCTCCGAGCGAATCACAGCGCCCGAGCCAGCGCAACCCAGGGGGAGCACCCCTGGAACCCCCGATGCCGCTGGCGCGGGGCGGGAGAGGGGCGGGCCGCAGTGCAGGTGACCGGCACGCGGCAGCGTGAGGCGTGGCTGGCTCGGGAGTTCCCGCCGGTCGAGGAGGTCACCGGCGGCGTCTGGTCGATCCCGGTGCCGATACCGGACAACCCCCTGCGTTACGTGCTGACCTACCTCATCGAGCACCAGTCCGGCTTCCTGATGGTCGACCCCGGCTGGAACCACCCCGACAGCTGGGCCGCGCTGACCACCGGCCTGGCCGCCGCCCAGATCCCGATGTCGGCCGTCACCGCGGTCGTGATCACCCACGTCCACCCCGACCACCACGGCCTGTCCGGCGCCGTCCGGGAGCAGTCCGGGGCCTGGATCGCCATGCACGAGCGGGAGGACGCCTGGCTGGCCGGCCTGGCCGAGCAGGGCGCCGTCCGGGCCGGCATGACCAGCTACATGCGGCTGTCCGGCGCCCCGCCCGGGCACCTGGCCGAGCTGTCCGCCCGTCAGCCGGCCGGCGGGCCGGGCCGCGGGATGGCCAGGGCCGACCGGACCCTGACCCACGGCGACCTGATCGACGTGCCGGGCCTGACCGTGCGGGCCATCTGGACCCCCGGCCACTCGCCCGGGCACCTGTGCTTCCACCTCGAATCGCGCGGGCTGCTGCTGACCGGCGACCACGTGCTGCCGCGGATCACGCCCAACATCTCCGTCTACGACCTGACCTCCAGCCCGCTGGATGACTACCTGGACTCGCTGGCCGCGCTGCGCGGCATCGAGCCGGGCGAGGTGCTGCCCGCGCATGAGTACCGGTTCACCGACCTGGACGCCCGGCTGGAGGCGCTGGCCGAGCATCATCAGGAGCGTCTGGACGAGGTCAGCCAGGCGCTGAGCGCGGTCCCGGACGGGCTGTCGGCCTGGCAGGTGGCCCGGCGCGTGTCCTGGTCCCGGCCCTGGGACCAGCTCGGGCCGTTCCAGCACCAGGCCGCGCTGGGCGAGGTGTCGGCCCACCTGCGCCACCTCGAGCGGCACGGCCACGCCCGGCGCACCGAGGCCGACGGCACCGCCCTGTGGCACCCGTTGTCCGGATAAGCACGGTCCGGGCCAGCCCGATACGCTGGGGCCGTGGGCAGGGACGCCGACCGCCAGGATGTGCCGGCGCCGATGCGCCGGGATGTCCGCCTGCTCGGCGACATCCTGGGCGAGGTCATCAGCGAGTCCGAGGGCCCCGACCTGCTCGCCGACGTGGAGCGCCTCCGGCACGCCGCCATCGCCGCCCGGCGCGGCCCCGGCGAGCACGCCGATCAGCAGGCCGACGAGAACATCGCCGCGCTGGTGGCGGCCTGGCCGCTGGAGCGCGCCGACGCCGTGGCCCGCGCGTTCACCGTCTACTTCCACCTGGCCAACCTGGCCGAGGAGCATCAGCGCATCCGCACGCTGCGCGAGCGCGACACCGGCGGCGAGCCGCTGCGCGAGTCGCTGGCCGCCGCCGTGCCCGCGCTGCGCGACAAGCTCGGGCCCGATGGCCTCGCCGAGCTGCTGGCCGACCTGCGCGTGCACCCCGTGCTCACCGCCCACCCGACCGAGGCCCGCCGCAGCGCGGTGACCGAGACCCTGCGGCGGATCAGCACCCGGCTGGACGAGCTGGACGACGACCGGCTCGGCGCCTCGGCCCAGGGCGAGGCCCGGCGCCGGCTGCGCGAGGACGTGGACCTGCTGTGGCGCACCTCCGCGCTGCGGGTGCAGGCCATGCAGCCGCTGGACGAGGTCCGCACCGGCACCACCGCGTTCGACCAGACCCTGTTCCGGGTGGTGCCCGCGCTGTACCGGTCGCTGGACCAGGCGCTCCAGGGCGAGGACTCCGGCCGGGTGCCGCCGCTGGCCCCGCCGTTCCTGCGCTACGGCAGCTGGATCGGCGCCGACCGGGACGGCAACCCGTTCGTCACCGCCCAGGTCACCGTCCAGACCGCGCAGATCCAGGCCGATCACGCGCTGCGCGCGCTGGAGACCGCGGCCACCCGGATCGGCCGCGCGCTCACCCTGCACGCCCCGCCGCCACCCCAGGGCTCGAAACAAGGGGTCGCCCTGGCCTCCGCCCGCCGCATCGATCCGGCGCTCATGGCCGAGCTGACCGCGCGCTCACCGCAGGAGCCGTTCCGCGAGTTCGGCCTGCTCATCGCCGCGCGGCTGCGGGCGACCCGGCAGCGGGCCGCCGCCGGTGCGGGCGACACCGCGCCGCCGGCCGGCCTGGCCTACCGCGATCCCGGCGAGCTGCTCGACGACCTGCGGCTGCTCCAGCAGGCCCTGGCCGACGCCGGGGCCGGCCGCCAGGCGTTCGGCGAGCTGCAGCACCTGATCTGGCAGGCCGAGAGCTTCGGCTTCCACCTGGCCTCGCTCGAGGTCCGCCAGCACAGCGCGGTGCACGCCAGGGCGCTGGGCGAGCTGCAGGCGGGCGCGGCCCGGTCGGCCATGACCCGCGAGGTGCTGGGCACGCTGGCTGCCATCGCCGAGATCCAGCAGCGGTTCGGGCCCCGGGCCTGCCACCGCTACGTGATCAGCTTCACCACCTCGGCCGCCGACATCGCCGCCGTCTACGAGCTGGCCCGGCGGGCCGTGCCGCATGGCGCCGAGCCGCCGCGGCTGGACGTTATCCCGCTGTTCGAGAGCGGCGCGGACCTGGAGAACGCGACCAAGATCCTGGACGACATGCTGGCCCTGGAACCAGTGGCCCAGCGGCTGGCCGCGGGCCACCGGGAGCTCGAGGCCATGCTCGGGTACTCCGACTCGGCCAAGGAGCTGGGCCCGGTCAGCGCCAACCTGCGGCTGTTCGCGGCCCAGCAGCGACTGGCCCGGTGGGCGGCCGAGCACGACATCCGGCTGACCCTGTTCCACGGCCGGGGCGGCGCGCTGGGCCGGGGCGGCGGACCGGCCGGGCGGGCCGTGCTGGCCCAGGCCCCCGGCTCGGTGGACGGCCGGTTCAAGGTGACCGAGCAGGGCGAGGTGATCTTCGCCAGGTACGGCCATCCCGCCATCGCCCAGCGCCACCTGGAGCAGGTGACCTCGGCCGTGCTGCTGGCCAGCGCCGCCTACCGCGCCGATCCGGGGCTGGCCCGCGGCGACTCGGTCCCGGCCGAGTTCCGCGCCGTGGCCGACCGGATGGACGGCGCCGCGCTGCGCGCCTACCAGGAGCTGACCGGCGCTGAGGGCTTCGCCGAGTGGTTCGCGCGGATCTCGCCGCTGGCCGAGCTGGGCGGGATGCGGATCGGCTCCCGGCCGGCCCGCCGGGGCATCGCGGCCCCCGCTGGCCTCGACGACCTGCGCGCCATCCCGTGGGTGTTCGCCTGGGCCCAGACGCGGGTGAACCTGCCCGGCTGGTACGGCCTGGGCAGCGGGCTGGCCGCGGCGATCGACGCGGACGGCGCCGGGCTGGCCTGGTCAGGTGGCAAGCCCGGCCAGGCCGGGGCCGAAGGCGCCGGGCTGGCCGGGGTCCAAGCCGCTTACCGGGGCTGGCCGCTGCTGAACTCGCTGCTGGACAACGCCGAGATGAGCCTGGCCAAGACCAACCGCCGGATCGCCGCGCGCTACCTGGCCCTGGGCGGCCGGCCCGAGCTGGCCGAGACCGTGCTGGCCGAGTACGACCTGACCCGGCGCCTGGTGCTGGCGGCCACCGGGCACGACCGGCTGCTGGCCGGCCGGCGCGTGCTGTCCCGCGCGGTCGCGCTGCGCGATCCGTACGTGGACGCGCTGTCCCACCTCCAGCTACGGGCGCTGACCGCGCTGCGCGGCGGCGCGGACGGCGCGGACGGCGCGCCCGCGCTCACCGACACCGAGCAGGAGCGGCTCGAACGGCTGCTGCTGCTGACGGTTAACGGCGTCGCGGCCGGCCTGCAGAACACCGGCTGACCCCTGAACTCCTCACTGGTCGCCGTCGTCATGATGACGAGGCGGGAAAATTACCGCACAGTAGATTCGGACGGGGCCTGTCGCGGCGGATGGAGCGAGGATGACGACCCAGATGGTGACCAGCCCGACCGGATCCAGCTTGCAGCGCCTGGCCGAGCGGTCCTGGGAGCGGACCGCAGCCAGGTCCCAGCTGTTCTACGAGGACCAGAACTGGACCGGGATCCAGCTCGCCGAGCGGTCCCGGCGGCTGGCCGGCGGCCTGCGGGAGGCCGGCCTGCGGCCCGGCGAGCGGGTGGTCATCTGCATGGCCAACTGCCCCGAGGTCAGCGTCAGCTACCACGCCGTCTGGCGGGCGGGCGCGGTGGCCACGCCCGTGCTGTTCCTGCTCAGCGAGCCCGAGCTGCGGCACGTGCTCAGCGACAGCGGGGCGGTGCTGGCCATCACCACGCCGGAGTTCCTGCCCAAGGTGACGGCCGCGGCCGCGGGTGCGGACGGGCTCCGGGGCATCATCGTCGCCCCCGTCGTCCCCGAGGAACTAGTTCCTGAGGCACTAGTTTCCGGGGAACTAGTTTCCGGGGAACTAGATGCTGGAGAACTAGTTCCGGGGAGACTGGAGTTCCTGTCGCTCGCGGACCTCGAGGTCGCCGCGCCCGCCGGGCTGATCGACAGCGACCCGGCGGCCCTGGCCGCGTCCGCCTGGGCGGCGACGGCAACCTCGCACGACCCGGCCAGCACCACGGCCCTGCTGACCCTGCCGCTGTCGCACGTCTACTGGCTCATGGTCAGCGTCATGAGCCTGCAC
>JBOHCO010001428.1:0-2027 GCA_050698895.1 Streptosporangiaceae bacterium | reverse complement strand
GCGGGCCGGGACCTGCGCCGCAGCGTCCAGCACTAGAGCTGGCCGCCCGCTCGCACCCAGCCCCGAGCGGGCGGCTTCCTACCAGCGGTTCCAGTGCACGACCTGGTCCAGGGGCCGCCGCTCCGGCTGCTTCCAGCGGCCGCGGGCGGGATAGCCGAGCGGGATCAGCGCCATGGTCAGGGCGTCGTCGGGCAAGCCGAGCAGCTCGCGCACATCGTCCTCGTGGCCGGCGTACAGGGTGGTCAGGGTGGCTCCGATGCCGTAGGCCCTGGCGGCCAGGATGAGCTGCTGCACGGCCCCGTAGACGGACGCGCCGAGCCGCGGGCTGGTCGAGCCGGCCGCGTGCCGCAGCACGGGCATGATCCAGGTCGGCGCCTCCTCAAGGTGCCCGGCCAGGTGCTCGGCGGCCAGGAACGACGCGCGGCTGAGCGCGCCAGGCTGGCCCGCGGCGGCCAGGATCTCGTCCCGCCGCCGGCCGTAGGCCGCCTCCCAGCCCTCCCGGTACCAGCCGGCTATGGGGCTCTTCACCGCCGGGTCGGTGACGACGACCCAGGCCCAGCCCTGGCGGTTGCCGCCGGACGGCCCGCGGATGGCGGCGTCCAGCAGGGCCCGGATGACCTCGTCGGGAATGGGCTCGGCCGACAGGTAGCGCCGGGCCGGGGTGGAGTGCAGCGCCTCCAGGACGGACAGTGGCTCGGGTTCCGGCACCGGCACGACGACCCCTTCCGTAGCTGACGAGCTGAGAGCTGAGAGCTGAGGGCGGGCCGCGGCGGGCCCCTGCCCATTATGTCGGGGTGACATGTCGGGGTGATGTGAGGGCGATGTGGGGGTGCTGTCGCTGGGACCGAGCCGGGCCGGGCCGCAGGATCAATGGCATACCGCTCCGGTAAGGAAAGGAACCTCTGCAATGAAGCATCTCGCCCCGCTATCCCTGTCCTCTGGCCCGGGCCTCCGGCGCTTTCTCGGCGTCGCCGCGCTGACCACCTTGGCCTCCGCCGCGGCGGCGGGGACGCTGGGCTCGGCGGCCTGGGCCAGCGCGGCCACCCGCCCGGCCACGACCGTCTCGTACTCGTTCCGGACGCTGAACAACCACCACGACAACACGTTCAACCAGCTGCTGGGGATCAACAACGAGGGCCTGATCGCCGGGTACTTCGGCTCGGGCGCCAAGGGCCACCCGAACAAGGGCTACCGGCTGAGCAAGCCTTACGGCCAGGGCAACTACGCCAGCGAGAACTACCCCGGCTCCCGGCAGACCCAGGTCACCGGGCTGAACGACACCGGCACCACGGTCGGGTTCTGGTCCACCCAGAACAAGGCCAGCATGGCCAACAACAACTTCGGCTTCTACCGGCGCGACGGCCGCTTCCACGAGGTCAACTTCCCGGCCCAGGGCACCTCGAGCCCGCCGGTCGACCAGCTCCTCGGCGTGAACGACGGCAACGTCGCGGTCGGGTTCTACGTCAACGCCCAGGGCGACAGCCGCGGCTACACGTTCAACATCAAGACCGGCCGTTACGCCCGCGTCCTGCTGCCCGGCATCAACAACCTGGGCAAGAACACCAGCCTGACCGCCTCCGCGATTAGCAACTCCGGCGGCGTGGCCGGGTTCTACTCGCTCAGCGGCGGCACCACCATCGGCTTCTACAAGACCTCCGGCGGCCACGTGTACAAGCTGGCCGTCAAGGGCGCCAGCGCCACGACGCCGTTCGGCGTCAACGACTCGGGCGAGGTCGTCGGCGCCTACACGACCGGCTCGGGCAGCTCGGCCCAGTCCTTCGGCTTCACCTGGACCCGCGCCCGCGGCTTCCAGACCGTCAACGACCCGCACGGCATCGGCAGCACGCTGATCAACGGCGTCAACGACCGCGGCGACCTGGTCGGCTTCTACACCGACTCGGCCGGCAACACCGACGGCATGCTGGCCACCCCGTAATCCACCCTGGGATCCCCCCGACCGCCGGGCGGCGGGCCGCGACCGGCCCGCCGTCCGCGGCCGTCCCCGCCGTCCGCGGCCGTCCCCGCCG
>JBOHCO010001427.1:0-6803 GCA_050698895.1 Streptosporangiaceae bacterium | reverse complement strand
GAAATCCAACATCCTCCTGCTCGGCCCCACCGGTTGCGGCAAGACGCTCTTGGCCCAGACGCTGGCCCGGATGCTCAACGTCCCCTTCGCCATCGCCGACGCCACCGCCCTCACCGAAGCCGGCTACGTCGGCGAGGACGTGGAAAACATCCTGCTCAAGCTCATCCAGGCCGCCGACTACGACGTCAAGAAGGCCGAGACCGGGATCATCTACATCGACGAGATCGACAAGATCGCCCGCAAGAGCGAGAACCCGTCGATCACCCGCGATGTGTCCGGCGAGGGCGTCCAGCAGGCGCTGCTGAAGATCCTGGAGGGCACCACCGCCTCGGTGCCGCCGCAGGGCGGGCGCAAGCACCCGCACCAGGAGTTCATCCAGATCGACACGACCAACGTGCTGTTCATCTGCGGCGGGGCGTTCGCGGGCCTGGAGAAGATCATCGAGTCCCGGGTCGGCAACAGCGGCATGGGCTTCGGCGCCGTGCTGCGAGTCAAGACCGGCAAGGTCGCCGCCGACGCGTTCGCCGACGTGATGCCCGAGGACTTGCTGAAGTTCGGCATGATCCCGGAGTTCGTGGGACGGCTGCCGGTCATCACCAGCGTGCACAACCTGGACCGCGAGGCGCTGATCCAGATCCTGACCGAGCCGCGCAACGCGCTGGTCCGCCAGTACCGGCGGCTGTTCGAGCTGGACGGCGTGGACCTGGAGTTCAGCGACGACGCCCTGGAGGCGGTCGCGGACCAGGCCATCCTGCGCGGGACCGGCGCCAGGGGCCTGCGGGCGATCCTGGAAGAAGTGCTCATGTCGGTGATGTACGAGGTCCCAAGCCGCAAGGACGTGGAGCGCGTGGTCATCACCGCCGAGTCGGTGCTCGAGCACGTCAACCCGACCCTGGTCCCGCGCGAGGTCTCCCGCCGCACCCCCCGCGAAAAGTCGGCCTGAGTTACCCGGGGGGTAACCCCCGGACGGTAGCTGGATGGTCAGGCTAGGTCGCCGTTGCGCATTTCTATGATGCGGTCGGCGGCGTCGGTAAGGGTCCGGTCGTGGGTGGCCACGATGGCCGTGATGCCCTCCTGGCTGACGATCGTGCGCAGCAGCGTCATGATGTTCGCGGCCGAACGCGAGTCCAGCTGCCCGGTCGGCTCGTCGGCCAGCAGCAGGCGAGCGTTGTTGGCCAGGGCGCGGGCGATGGCCACCCGCTGCTGCTCGCCGCCAGAAAGCTCGGCCGGCCGCTGCTGAGCCCGGTCCTCCACGCCGACCAGGGCCAGCAGGTCGCGGGCCCGCTGCTCGCGGTCTGCGGCGCGGACCCTGGTCAGCCGCATGGGCAGGCCGACGTTCTCGGCCGCCGACAGCATGGGCAGCAGCGCGAACGACTGGAACACCAGGGCCACCCGCTCCCGGCGCAGGGCCAGGGTCTGCTCTCGGCTCATCGCGCTGACCTCCTGGCCCTCGACCCAGACCTGGCCGGTAGTCGGCCGGTCCAGGCCGGCGATGAGGTTGAGCAGCGTGGTCTTGCCCGAGCCGGACCGGCCCCGGATGGCGAGCAGCTCACCGCGCGGCACGCTCAGCGTGACTCCGCGCAGCGCGTGCACGACGGCGGGCTCGCGGCCGAAGGTGCGGGTCACCTCGGTCAGCTCGACAATGGCGCTGCTGCCGGGCCGGTCCGACACCGTGCTGGCGGCCGGCTGGCCGGCGCTCACCGGGACCGCCCCTGCTCCGCGCCATCGCCCGGTTCCGGATCGGGATGGCCCGGATCCGTCTCGTCGGCGCGGCCGCCGTCCGGGCGGTCAGGCCAGACGCCGACGTGGTCGGCTTCCAGGGCCAGCCGGACCCGGTCGCGCAGCCCGAGCGCGCTGACGAACTCGCCCGGCAGCTGCAGCCGCCCGGCCCGGTCCAGCACCGAGTACTCCTGCGCCACCTCGGCCTCCTGCCCGTGCTCATCGGTGTGCGTCCGGCGGAGGACTTCGGTGCTGATCCGCCCGTCCCGGATCGCGATCGTCCGGCGGACGTGCTCGGACACCATGTCGTCATGGGTGACGATCAGTACCGTGACGCCCAGCTCCTGGTTGGCCGTCTGCAGCGCCGCGAACACGCCGGCCGCGGTCTCGCCGTCCAGCTCACCGGTCGGCTCGTCGGCCAGCAGGACCCGGGGCTGGTTGGCCAGGGCCACGCCGACGGCGACCCGCTGCTGCTGGCCGCCGGACAGCTCGCCCACTACCTGATCGGCGCACTGGCCCAGGTCCAGCAGCTCCAGCAGCTCAGCTGGGCGATGGCGGCGGGCGGCCCGGTCGGCCCCGGCCAGTTTCATCGGCAGCGCGATGTTCTCCGCGGCGGTGTAGTGCGACAGCAGGTTGCGGCTGGTCTGCTGCCAGAGGAACCCGACCGTGGACCGGCGATAGGCCAGCCGCTCGGCCCCCCCGAGGGTCAGCAGGTCATGGCCAGCCACGAGGGCCTGGCCGCCGGTCGGCTGGTCGAGCGCGGCCAGGATGTTCAGCAGCGTCGACTTGCCGCTGCCCGACGCCCCGACCAGCGCGGTCAGCTCTCCCGCGGCGACCTGCAGGTCCAGGCCCTGCAGCGCCTGGGTCTCGACACCGCTGACCGAGAAGATACGCACCAGGCGGTCGCAGAAGATCACCGCGTCCGGCGGAACCGCGCCCGGCTGCTGGCCGTCCGAGGAGGCCTTCCGGCGGGCCGCGATCAGGTCATCGATGGCTGGCATGGCTCCCGTCTCCGCTCATCCGGCTTCCTCCCGTCGCAGCGTGGCGGCCAGGTTCCGGCCCAGGAACGCGGCGCTCTGCGCCGTCACGATGGCCAGGCCCACGACGACGATGCCCGCCACCGGCACCGCCGCGATCAGGCCCGGCCGCAGGCTGGCCGGGGCCGGCGTGCCGCTGAGCACCGCGAGGTTCAGCACCGGCCCGAGCACGATGGCCAGCGCCAGTCCGGCGATGACCGACCCCAGGACGGCCACGGTCAGCAGCGGCAGGACCTCCGACACGGCCAGGGCCCTGGCCTGCCGGGTGGAGATGCCCAGCGCGAGCAGCCGGTCGATCAGCTGGCCGCGTCCGGGCCCGGACACCGCCAGCCCGAACAGCAGGGCGATCACGCTGAGCAGCGCCGCTATCCCGGTGCCGAGCCAGTACAGCCGGACCCCGGCTCGCGGGGCCGGCGCGGCGCGCAGCCCGGCCAGGATCTGCCCGCGGGTGCGGATCTGCCCGCCGGGCAGCAGGCGCCGGACCGCCGCCCGGACCCCGGGCAGCCTGATGCCGGTCCCGGTGGCCAGCAGCGTGTTCGGGCCCGCTACTGACGGCAGCCTGGCCGAGGCCCAGTCCGGCAGCACGACGAACGCCCCGGTCGTCATCGCGGGCGTCGGGCCGCTGGTCCCGGCGATCCTGACCGGCAGCCGGGTGCCGTCCACCACCAGCGTCCCGTGGCCGCCGGCGGCGCTCAGGCCAGCCGAGGCCAGCACCGGGACGGCGGCCGCCGCCGAGTTTCGCGGGCCGCGGGCCAGCGCCCGAGCCGGGAAATCAGGCCAGGGCGTGTCACCGGCCAGGGCCGCGTAGGCGGCCGGCGAGACGACGACCAGGCCGGCCGGACGGGTTCTTCCGCCGGCCTGCAGCGTCGCCGCGTGGCCGGCCGCGATGTACGCGGCGGCGACGTGACCGACGCCGGGCATCGCGGCAACGGCCCTGGTCAGCGTGGCGGGCACGGGTTTGGTCCCCGTCGTCTGCACGGTCAGGTCCGCGCCCGCCTGCCGCCAGGCCGACGCGTCCTGGCTGGCCGTCACCGAGCCCGCGGTCATGACCCCGAACACGGCCAGGGTCAGGCTGACGACCAGCGTGAGCACGGGCAGCAGCGCGCCGATCCGGGCTCGGGCGGCGCGGGCGAGGGCCAGGAAGCCCACGGCGCCCGGCCGCCCGGCGGTCACGCGCAGCAGCCCGCGGACAGGTACCGGGTACAGCCGGGCCGCGATCAGCGCGGCGGCCGAGGCGGCCAGCACCGGGGCCAGCTGAGTGAACAGGTCGGTTCCGGCCCCGATACCGCGCAGCCGGACCGCGGTCAGCGCCGCCACGGCCAGGATCAGCACGGTGAGCTCGGCGGTCAGGCGCCTGCGGGATGGCCGGGCCGAAGCCAGGTCGGCGCGCTCGTCCCCGGCGGGCCGGATGCGGCGATGGGACCAGAGGGCGGCCAGGGCCGGTATGACGATCGCGGCCGCGGCGGCCAGGCCGCCCAGGGCCCAGGGGATGGAGCTGCCGCCAGGGGGAGTGGGGGTCATCGCGAGGGCGAGCGCCGCGCCCGCCACCGAGCCCAGCCCGGCCAGGCCGGCCGACCGGGCCAGCACGCGGCCAGCCACCTGCCGCGCTGACCCCCCACGGGCGCGAATCACGGTCAATTCCGGCCCGTAGGCGCTGGCGGCCAGCCCGGCACAAGTGGCGAGCAGGAGCAGGCCGGCCAGCAGCACGTCGGCGATCAGCAGCGTGTCGAGGGCCTCGGCGGCCTGCTGCTGGGCCAGGAAGCCACTGAGCCCGTCCGGGAGGCCGGAGCTGACGGTCAGGGTGCTGGATGTTCCGGCGCCGCCGAAGCTGGGCAGCTCCGCCTGCATGGCGGTTCCGCCGTCGGTGGCGGCCAGTCCGCGCAGGTGGGTCAGCACCGGCGTCAGATTCGCCCGGTCCAGCGCGGCGAGGTCGAGCGGGGTGAACCAGTCGCCGTGAATGAAGCCGCCGCCGAAGGCGGATTGCAGGGTCACCAGCTCATCCGGCCCCACCAGGGCCTCGCCCAGCAAATAGGCCGGGCCGGAGCCAGGTACCGGAATGACCGGCGCAGCCAGGACCGGGTCGGCCTGCCAGAACGGCGAGCCGGGCCGGCGCGGCGCCACGAGGGCGGTCACCCGAAGCACCAACGGTGGTTTTGCGGGCAGGTAGGAGCCCAGGTTCACCTGCGAACCGACATGCAGCCCGAGCCGGCTCGCCGTGGCCGTCGTCACGGCCGCGTCCACGAGCAGCGCTCCAGACGGCTGGCCTGGCCGGGGCACCAGCCGCGCCTTGTCGGGCAGCTTCCCGGCCGCAGTGCGGGCATAGGCGGCCAGATCGCTGCGGTACACGACCTGGAGGACCGGCGGCCTGGAGAGCACGGCCTTGGGCGCCGGGTTCTGGATGACCTGCTCGGGGGTGATCACTGACGTCCACTGCCCGGCGGGCGCGACCGGGACGGGCCGGACCGCGGCCGCCAGCAGCAAGGCAAGGTCCTTGGCTGCGTCAGCGGACAGGTCGGCGCTGCCGGCCTGATTCTCCAGCCAGGTGCCCTGGGCGGTGACCGCGATGTCCAGCGCCGACAGCTGGGCCAGCGCGCTGGACTGGGCGCTGTACTGGGCGTCGGAGATCTCCCGCGGGCCCCCGATAGCGATCAGCACGATCAGCAGCGATACCGCGGCCAGCGCCATGGCCATGCCGGGGCCGGCCTCGCCGGTCAGTGCCCGGCGGGCCCGCGCCCAGCGCGCCCGGCCCAGCCCCGCGCCGCGAGCGGCGGGCCTCATGTCTCCTCCTGAGTGCGCAGCATGGCCGCTACCGCGAGGCCGCGCATGGCCGGCAGCCCCGCGGCCAGCACCGGGATCGCCGCGATGAGGACGGCGATGCCGCCCGCCAGCAGCCAGGGCACCTGAACCACGACCGGCGGGTCCGGGTGCCCGGCCGTCGCGGTCAGGCTGATCGCGGGAACGATCAGCTGGCTGAGTATCACCCCGATGGCCAGCCCGGCCGCGGCAGCCGGCACCGCGGTCATGGCCTGCTCCAGGCCCAGCATCCGCATCACCTGGCCGGGCCTGGTGCCCAGGGCGTCGAGCATGGCGATGTCCCGCTGCCGGTCCTGGCTGGTCGCCGCGCTGGCCGCGAACCCGCCGCAGGCCAGGGCGATCGCAGCGGCCGCGATGGCCAGCATGGCCGCCAGCGGCGCTACCGACAGCGGCAGCCGGCTCAGCGCCCGGGCTCGAGCGGCGCTCGTGACCACTGACATGCCGGGCGGCAGCCCGGTCAGCCGGGGCGGCTGGTCCGTACGCAGCAGCCACTCGGTGACCGGCGCAGGCGGGAGGCCGCGGGCCCGCAGGGCATCCTGCAGCGCGGCCTGGTCGATGATCAGGCCGCCATCGGGACCGGTGATGGTCGGGAACCGGGTGACCTCGCCGGCCAGCCGGACATTGATGCTGGTGCCCTCCACCAGCACCTGGACCACCTGGCCGACGTGCACCCCGTCGGCGGTCAGGAGGCTGCGGGTGGCCAGTCCGGGCAATGGCCCCGACGGCGGCCGCTGGGTCACGGCCAGCGAGGTGGACACCGGGCCGACGTTGAGGCCCGCCTGCGCCCGCCCGGTCAGGAAGGTCACCACCAGGCCCGGGCCGCCGGCCTGGGCGTCGGCCAAGGTCGGCGCGGCGGCCGAGCCGTCGGTGACGGTTATCAGCGGGCGCCCCGGCGGAGCCGCCGCGACGGCCCCGCTGCCCGGCCCGGCCGTGCCGCGTACCGGCCCGATGGCCAGGCTGGCCTGCACCGGCGAGACGCCCTTTTGCACGTACTCGAGGAAGAAGCCGGTCAGCCGCAGCGGGTAGTCGGCCCGGTGACCCGGGGCGAGGACGGCGGTCAGCAGGTGACGGCGGCCGTCGGCGGGCAGCGACCCGGCCGTCACCTGGTAGGCCACGCCCGCGGCGTCGGTCAGCTGGACGATCAGCACCGGCGCGCCGATGGCCGGGCCGGACACCCGCAGCCGGGCCGCGACCTGCAGCATCGCGGGTCGGCCCGCGATGACCGCGCCTGGC
>JBOHCO010001426.1:0-1248 GCA_050698895.1 Streptosporangiaceae bacterium | reverse complement strand
GACCGCTTCCCCCGCCCGCGCAGCCCGGAACGACCCGCCCGGACAGTAATGCGAGTATTGACGAGGAGCGGATTGCCCGTCCGGGATAACCCCAAACGACCATAGGATTCTCAGCCTTTACCCAGGGATACGCGGGATGCGGAGAGTCGGGATGCGGAGAATACCGCCCAATGCGGCGAAATCAGCCCAGAAAGATTGGCGGCTCAGCCGATGGCCGGCGCCGGGAAGGCGTCGCTCGCGAAGATGTCGTCGGCCTCGAGGCGCATCAGGTCGTCCCGGCCCCAGTGGCGCTGGCTGTCCACGGCCAGCCGGTGCGCGTGCCGCAGCCGGGCCCGCTCCAGCTCGTTGCGAACGCTGCGGGCATTGGCGAACTGCGGCTGCTGCATCCGCACGGTGAGATATCGCCGGAAGGCGAGCTCGGCGTCGTCGGAAAGGTAGTAGCTGGCCCGCTCCAGCATGAGCCGGCCAATGGCGACCAACTCGTCCACGCTGTAGTCGGCGAAGTCCAGATGGTGCGCGACCCGCGACCGCATTCCGGGGTTGGACTCGAAGAACGTGTCCATCCGGTCCTTGTAGCCGGCCAGCACGACGATGAACTTGTCGCGCTGGTTCTCCATGACCTGAAGCAGGATCTCGATGGACTCCAGGCCGAAGTCCCGGCTGTTGTCGGGCTGGTAGAGGGCCGATGCCTCGTCGATGAACAGCACCCCGCCCATGGCCCGCTCCAGCACCCGCCGGGTCTTGGGCGCGGTCTGCCCGACGTACTCGCCGACCAGGTCGTCACGCATCACGTGCACCAGCTGGCCCTGCTCCAGGTAACCCAGCTGGTGCAGCAGGTCGGCCATCAGCAGCCCGACGGTGGTCTTCCCGGTGCCCGGCGCGCCGGTGAAGCACATGTGCAGGTTGGGCCGGGGCGCCATCAGCCCGAACCGCTGCCGCACCCGGTCCACCAGCAGCAGCGACCCGACCTCCTCGACCTGCTTCTTCACCGGGACCAGGCCGATCAGCTCCCGGTCCAGGGCAGCGAAAATGTCGTCGATGGCCGCGGCCTTGCGCTCATCCTCGAACGTGACCAGGGCGTCGGCCGCCAGCGGCCGCGATCGTCGCCGCTCACTCCGGCTCGAGGCCGGCGAGGCGGCCCGGCCGCCGGCCGACCGCGTGGCCGCCGCCGAGGCCGGCCGGATCGACGGCAGCCCGCCCAGCCCGGCCTGCTGCGGAGCCGGGCCCGGCCGCGCGCTCCGGCCGGCC
>JBOHCO010001425.1:0-1992 GCA_050698895.1 Streptosporangiaceae bacterium | reverse complement strand
GGGGTGCGCAACCCCGTGCTGATGCGCCGCCTCGCCGAGCGGCTGCCCGGCGTCCGGGTGACCGGCAGCGGCGAGCTGGGCGTGCCGCCGGACGCCAAGGAGGCAGTGGCCTTCGCCCTGATCGGCTGGGCCACGCTGCACGGCCTGCCCGGCAACGTGCCCAGCTGCACCGGCGCCAGCGGCCCGCGTGTCCTGGGGCGCGTCACCCCGTCGCCCGCCGGCTCCATGCCGCGCCCCGAGGCGCGGACCGCCTGGCCGGGCCGCATCACCCTGACCGGGACGCCCGGGCCAGACCGGCCCGGGCGATGATAGGCCGGTGACTTTCGACCGTGCTGCCGCCCCGGACCTCATCGACTTCGTGGACGCCTCGCCGTCGCCGTATCACGCCGCCGCCGAGGCGCTGCGCCGGCTGACGGCGGCGGGCTTCGCCGAGCTGCCGCTGGCCGGCGACTGGCCGTCTGAGCCCGGCCGGTATGTCGTGACCGACGGCGGCACGCTGTTCGCCTGGGTCGTGCCGCCCGGCGCGGCGCCGCACGCGCCGTTCCGGCTGCTGGGCGCGCACACCGACAGCCCCACGCTGCGGGTCCGGCCGCGCCCGGACGTCGGCCGGGCGGGCGTGCGCCAGCTCGGCGTGGAGGTCTACGGCGGCCCGCTGCTCAACTCCTGGCTTGATCGCGACCTCGGCCTGGCCGGCCGGGTCGCCGTCCGCGAGCCCGGCGGCCCGCGGGTCCGGCTGGTGCGGGTGCACCGGCCGCTGCTGCGGATCCCGCAGCTGGCCATCCACCTGGACCGGGACCTGTACACCGCCGGGCTGAAGCTCGATCCGCAGCTGCACCTGGTGCCGATCTGGTCGCTCGGCGACCCGCAGCCCGGCGCGTTCCGCGACCTGCTCGCCGCCGAGCTGGATGTGCCGCCGGCCGACGTGCTGTCCCATGACGTGGTGACCTATGACCTGGCCGGCGGCACGCTGGCCGGGGCCAGTGAGGAGTTCATCAGCTCGGCCCGGCTCGATGACCTGGGCTGCGCGCACGCCAGCGTCACCGCGCTGGCCGAGGTGTCCGGCCGGCCCGCGCCGCAGCACGTCAGCGCGCTGGTGCTGTTCGACCACGAGGAGGTCGGCAGCCAGACAGTCACCGGCGCGTCGGGCGCCTGGCTGGGACGGCAGCTGGAGCGCACCGTGCTGAGCCGCGGCGGCGACCGCGATGACTTCCTGCGCGCCGTCGCCGGGTCGGTGCACGTCTCGGCCGACATGACCCACGCCACCCACCCCAACTATCCCGACCGGCACGAGCCCGACCATCCCATCAGGCTGGGCGGCGGGCCGGTCGTGAAGGTCAGCGCCAACGCCAGCTACGCCACCGAGGCGCTGCCCCACGCCGCGTTCCTGCTGGCCGCCGAGCAGGCCGGCGTGCCCGTGCAGTATTTCGCGAACCGGAGCGGCGTGCGCTCCGGGTCGACCATCGGCCCGATCGTCGCGGCCGGGCTGGCCGTCCCCACCGTCGACGTGGGCATCCCGTCGCTGGCCATGCACTCGGTCCGGGAGCTGTGCGGCGCCGCCGATCCCGGCCTGCTCGCCGCCGCGCTCATCGCCTTCCTCACGCCTGCCCGGGAGGCGCCCGCGTAGCGAGCCATGTCGCTGACGGCCTGGGCAGCTACCGTGAGCCGGCCGCGTCGAGCACTGCCGTGATGGGCTTGAGGTTCGCGATGAGCTTGTCGAGCCGACTCGGTGTCAGGCTCTCGTACACCGGTGCCGCGAGGTCGTCGGTGAGCGACTCGATCCGCTCCTTGCACTCGCGGCCGGCGTCACTGAGCCAGCCAGAGGCCTCGATGAGCCCACGGGCCCGCATCCCGTCCACAACCGCGGCCAGCCGGGCCGCGGGGAGGTGATGGACCCGGCCGAACTTCTCCGCGGGCATGCCCTCGGACAGAGCGTGAAGCACGTGGGCCTGCGTCCCGCCGATGCCCTCGGCGACCAGGGCGGCGTTATGACCG
>JBOHCO010001424.1:0-1380 GCA_050698895.1 Streptosporangiaceae bacterium | reverse complement strand
GGCTCAGCCCGGCCCCCGCCGCGGGCGCGGGCTGAGTCGGCCGGGGGGCCGCGGAGCCATGGGCCGCCATCTCCGCTGGATCCGCGGCCGTTTCGGATCCGGTCCTGACCGCGTGGCCATCCTCGGGTGCCGCGGCGGCGGCCACGGCCACGTCGGGCCAGTGCTCCCGGCGGCGATGCGGGATCCGGGCCACGCCCGGGTCGCGCAGCAGCACCCGGTCGCCCACGTGCAGCGGCAGCGGGTCGCGCAGGCTGAGCCGGGCGATGGCGCCGGACAGGGGCCGGACCCTGGCCACGGTCCGGGCCGAGCCGATGTGCAGCGTCACGGTGCGCGGCAGCCGCATGGCCAGGTCGGCGCTGGAGACCGGGTGGTGCAGCTCGTCGGCGGCACCGCAGACGCGCACGTCGATGACGTCGGTGGCGGTCCAGCGGCCGGTCTGCACGATGGCCATGCCGCGGGCCAGGCTGTCCTTGGTCACGCCGCGCAGGTTGAGCGCCACCCGGGCCACGCCGGTGGCGGCCGGCGCGCTCTCGCCGAGCGTCTGGATGTCGCGGACGCGGACCGGGCGCATCGACGGGGTGACCACCAGCTCGTCGCCGCGGTGCACCGTGCCGCCGGGCAGCGTGCCGGTGACCACAGTGCCGCTGCCGGTCATGCTGAACGCGCGGTCCACCCAGAGCCGGACCGGGCCGCCCTGGTCGGGCACGGGCAGCCCCCGGGCCAGCTTGTCGATGGCGCTGACCAGGTCGGCGAGCCCGTCGCCGGTGACGGCGCTGACCGCGATCGCGGGCGGCGCGCCCAGGCTGCTGCGGTTCAGCTCGGCGGTGGCCTGGGCCAGCGCCGGCCCGGGGTCGGCCAGGTCGGACCGGGTGATCACCAGCACGCCCTGGCGGATGCCCAGGGCGTCCACCACGGCCAGGTGCTCGGCCGACTGGGGCATCCAGCCCTCGTCCGCGGCCACCATGAACAGCACGGCCGGGACCGGGCCCACCCCGGCCAGCATGTTCGGCACGAAGCGCTCGTGGCCCGGCACGTCCACGAACGCGATCCGCTCGCCCGAGGGCAGCTTGAGCCAGGCGAAGCCCAGGTCGATGGTGAGGCCGCGGCGCTTCTCCTCGCTCCAGCGGTCCGGGTCCATCCCCGTGAGCGCGCGCAGCAGCGTGGACTTGCCGTGATCCACGTGCCCGGCGGTTGCGATGACCTGCATGTCTGTGGCCCCTTACCCGGCTGCTGCCAGGACCGCCGCGCAGAGCGCGTCGTCGTCGGCGGGCGGCACCGCCCGCAAGTCGAGCAGCAGCCGCCCGTCCTCGATCCGGCCCACGACGGCCCGGACGGCACCGCCGCGCACCGCCGCTCCGGCCCGCAGTGGCTCCGCAAGCG
>JBOHCO010001423.1:0-3227 GCA_050698895.1 Streptosporangiaceae bacterium | reverse complement strand
GGCCCCGCTCGACGCGCTGGCCGACGCGCTGGCCGACGGGGCCGGGCCGGTCGTGCCTGGGAGGCCGCCGCCGGGCTGGGCCGGCCGGCCCTGGACCGCCTGGGGGTGGCTGTGACCGGGAATCGCGTGCGCGAACGCCGTGCCGAGGCCGAGCGTGGCCAGCGCCGCGCCGCCCGCGATCCCGAGCGAGATGGTCCGGGTCTGGCTTAGCCGCCTGTTCCGCTCCGCCAGCGCCGTGTGGGTGGGGCCGGGTTCTGGCATACCGGTGTCTGTCCTCCTTCGGGAGTCTCGGGCCACACCTCCGGGTGCGGCCCGACAGACAGCTTGCCCGGTGCCGTGCGCGGGACCGGTTCAGGAATCGTTCAGAACCGGTTAAGGTCTCCGGGATTCCCCCCCGAAAGGGCCCCTGGCCTGCGGAAATTGCGATGAGAGTCGGCCAGCGGAAGCTCGATGGTGACCGTCAGCCCGCCGCCGGAGGTGTCGGACATGGCGGCCAGGCCGCCGTTGGCCAGCACCAGCCGGCTGACGATGGCCAGGCCGAGCCCGGTCCCGCCTGGCGTGCTGGTGGCGAACCGGCGGAATGCGGCCCGCTGCTGCGGGCCGGTCATGCCCCGGCCGTCGTCGGCCACGGTGATGCGGGCCCGGCCGTCGGCCTCGGCCACGCCGACCCGGATAATGCCGCCCGCCTCCAGCGCGTCCAGCGCGTTGGCGATCAGGTTGTCCAGGATCTGCTCCAGGTGCCCGTCGCAGGCCAGCGCGCTCACCGGCGCCGGGGTCACGGCGGTCAGCGCGACGCCGCGCTCCTCGGCGGCGGGCCGCCAGGCCGCGGCCCGGTCGCGGACCACCCCATCGACGCTGACCGGAGCCTGCGCCGCGGTCACGTGCTCCGCCCTGGCCACCGCGAGCAGCCCGTTGACCAGCCGGGACAGCCGGGCGATCTCCTCCTGGGCGCCGGCCAGCTCGGCCGCCGTGGCCTCGTCGGAATCCTGGGCCAGCAGGTCCAGCCGGAGCCGCAGCGCGGCCAGCGGGGTGCGGACCTGGTGCGAGACGTCGGCCATCAGCGCCCGGTGGCCGTGCACCAGCGACTCGAGCCGGGCGGCCATGGTGTTGAAGGTGGCCGACAGGCGGCGCACCTCCGGCGGCCCCGTGCTGACCTCGGCCCGGGTGTCGAGCGCCCCGCTGCCCAGCCGGTTGGCCGCCTCGGCCAGCGAGGTGATCGGGCGGCTGGCCCACCGGGCCAGGCCGATGGCGATGCCCACCCCAGCCAGCAGCCCGGCCGCGGACACCGCGGCGATGAGCGTCCACAGCACCGTGACCCGGTGATCGTAGGGCGCCGTCGACCGGGAGAGCGCCACCGTGCCGAGGGTCCCGGTGCCGGAGTCGGGGACCACGGGCACCAGGACAACCAGCCGGTTACCGAGCGCGTAGCTGCGCACCGACGTGCCCGGCCGGGGGCCGACGCGGGCCGCCGCCACCGGCGCGCCGGGCGAGCCGGCGATGACCCGCCCGGCCGCGTCGTAGACCGTGACCCGGTCGCCTCGGGTCTCCAGCGAGCGGATGGACCGGGCCAGCGCGGGCCCGCGGGTCCCGTCGCCGAGCCGCTCCTCGGCCACGTTGGCCAGGCTGCGGGCCCCGTCGGCGGTCTCGTCCGTGAAGTCGGTGCGGTCCTGGGCGGCGGTCAGCAGGCCCAGCGGCACGGCCACCAGGGCCAGCAGCGCGATGATCAGCGCCAGGACCGTCGCGGCGATCCGCCGGGCCATCAGACGTCGCCGAGCCGGAATCCGCGGCCGTAGACGTTCTCGATCAGTCCGGGCAGGCCGAGCTTGCGCCGCAGCGCCGCGATGTGCACGTCCAGGACCTTGGTCGGGCCGTACCAGTTGGAGTCCCAGGCCGCCTCCAGGATCTCCTGGCGGCCCTGGACCCGGCCGGGGTCGGCGGCCAGGCACTCCAGGATGTCGAACTCCTTGGGCGTCAGCGGCACCTCCTGGCCGTCCACCGTCACCTTGCGGGTGCGCAGGTCCACCGTCAGCGGCCCGTGCCGGATGATGTCGCCGTCGGGCCGGACCCGGCGCAGCACGGCCCGGATCCGGGCCATCAGCTCGCTCAGCCCGAACGGCTTGACCAGGTAGTCGTCGGCGCCCGCGTCCAGCGCGGTGACCCGGTCGGACTCCTCGCCGTAGGCCGTGACCACGATGATCGCGGCGGCCGAGCGCTGCCGGAGCTGCCGGCACACGTGCACGCCG
The DNA here is from genome assembly GCA_050698895.1 of Streptosporangiaceae bacterium. Lineage (GTDB taxonomy): Bacteria > Actinomycetota > Actinomycetes > Streptosporangiales > Streptosporangiaceae > DASUBV01. Next base: position 984 of record JBOHCO010001423.1, on the reverse strand, counting down.
TCGGTGTCGGGCAGCTCCAGGTCGAGCAGCACCACGTCCGGGTCGCCCCAGCACAGCGCCTCCTGCCCGGTGACGACGTGGTCCACCCGGTACCCGCCGCGGGCCAGCGCGCGGACCAGCTGGGTGGCGATGCCCTGGTCGTCCTCGACCACGAGCACGCTGGTCCGCGCGGCGATAGCGGTATCTGGCGGCACGGTCATGCCCACCACCGTAGGCGAACTATGGCCTAGGTATGGCGGAAGCCCCAGTTCAGCAGCGTCCTGGCGGCCGCGAACCGGAGACTCGCGTTGGTGTTCGTGCTGTCCAGCACCACGCCGGTGAGCACCCGGCCGTGCCGCCGGGCCGCGAACAGCAGGCAGTAGCCGGCCCCCAGCGTGAACCCGGTCTTGATGCCCATCGCCCCCCGGTACCGGCCGATCAGCAGGTTGGTGTTCCGCCAGCCGTAGGCGTGGTGCCGCCGGGTCCGGGCGATCCAGTGGTGGCGCTGGCCGACGATGCCGGCGAACCGGGGCTGCCGCATCGCGGCCGCGGCCAGGATCAGCAGCGACCGCGGCGTCGAGTAGGTGGTGTGCTCGGACGGCCAGGGCAGCCCGTCGAAGTTGGCGAAGTGGGTGCCGGTCATGCCCAGCCGCCGCGCCTCTGCGTTCATCTTGCGCACGAACGCCGGCCAGCCCGGCCCGTAGGCGCGGGCCAGGGTGAAGGCCGCGTCGGCGCCGGACGGCAGCAGCAGAGCCTCGAGCAGCTGCCAGGTGGCGAGCCTGTCGCCGGCGTGCAGCCCGGCGCTGCCCGCGTCGTGCTCGCGCGCGTAGCTGATCGCGGCGGCCGGGACCCGGATCATCCGGTTCAGGTGCCCGGCCCTGATCACCACCAGCGCGGTCATCACCTTGGTGATGCTGGCCATGGGCCGGCTCTGGTTCAGCCCCCGGCTCCACAGCCGCCGCCCGGTGCCGGAGTCGACCAGGTCCGCCGCGGCGGCGGCCACCC
>JBOHCO010001422.1:0-3831 GCA_050698895.1 Streptosporangiaceae bacterium | reverse complement strand
GTGGAGTCCAGGCTGATCGGCTGCCGGCTGGTGCGCAGCAGCTCCTCGATCTGGTCCGGCGTCCGGTCCAGCTCGACGGCCAGCTCCTCGGGGGTGGGCTCCCGGCCCAGCTTCTGGTGCATGTCGCGCTCGACCCGGCTCAGCTTGCTGAGCATCTCCAGCACGTGCACCGGCAGCCGGATGGTCCGGGCCGAGTCGGCGAAGCCGCGCTGGATGGCCTGGCGGATCCACCACATGGCGTAGGTGGAGAACTTGTAGCCCTTGGTGTAGTCGAACTTCTCGACCGCCCGGATCAGGCCCAGGTTGCCCTCCTGGACCACGTCGAGCAGGGACAGGCCGCGGTCGCTGTACTTCTTGGCTACCGAGACCACCAGCCGCAGGTTGGCCTCGAGCATGTGCATCTTGGCCCGGCGGCCGTCCTCGGCCACCAGCTCCAGGTCGGCCCGGTACCGCTTGGCCAGCTCGACCTCTTCCGCGGCCGTGAGCAGGTTACGGCGGCCGATGGACTTGAGGTAGGTGTGCACCGAGTCGCCCATGACCGAGGTCTGGTCATCGAGGTCGGACTCGGAGGTCACGCCGAGGGTCTCGGGCACGGCCGCGCTAGCGGCGGCCGCGGTCGCAGTCGCGGCGGCCCGCGCCGGGCTGGTGCTCGCGGCCGTGCTGGCCGCCTCGGCCGGCTCGTTGCCGAGCTGCACTCCGGCCTCAGTCAGCTCCCGGATGATCGAGCGGGCGTCGGTCGGCGACATCCGTGCTTGCTCAAAAGCCGCGCGCAGCTCAGCCAGGGACAGGAAGCCCTGGCCGCGGCCGCGGCTGATCAGCTCGTCCAGGTGGGTGATGGTCGCCTCGTCATCGTGCCTGCGGGACACGGCTGCCGCACTCCTCGGCATGAGGCACCTCCCTTCGTGGGCGCATCTCGCGCTCGCGCATGCGCCGCTCACTGTCGCCCCGGGGCGGACGCTCAAAAGTTTGTGGGCGGGCTGCTCGCACTTGGCAGTTACCAGTGCGCGCACTATGTTGTAACGCATAGCACGGCGGATTGTTCCCGTGCAGCTGTTTTGCGCCCCGAGCCGTCCTTAGCTGTCCTATTTGTCGGACTCCTGTTTTCCTATTTGCGCCGGGTTGCCGCCGGCCCGGCCGCGGCCTCCCGCAGCGCCCGCCGGTCGGGCTTGCCCGAGGCGAGCAGCGGGATCTCCGGCATCAGCACGAGCCCGCGCGGCGCCGCGTAGCCCGGCAGCCGGTCCCGTGCCCCGGCGCGGAGCCGGCCCAGGTCCGGCGGCGCCGCGGGGTCGGCGGGCACCACGATCGCGGTGACCAGCTCCCCCCACTCCGGATCAGGCGTTCCGACCACCACAACGTCCCTGACCCCGGTAATGGTTCCCAGCACCGCCTCGACCTCGCCGGGGAGCACCTTCTCACCTCCGGTGTTGATCACGTCGTCGGCCCGCCCGCGCACGGTCAGGCGGCCGCCGGCGTCCAGCTCGCCGAGGTCCGAGGTGGTGAGCCAGCCGCCGGCCGCAGCCTCACTACCCGGCGGCCCGGCGGGCAAACGGGCGGCCGCCCCGGCCGGCCAGTAACCCGAGAACAGCACCGGGCCGGCGATCTGGATCAGCCCGCCGTCGCCGATCCGCACCCGGACGCCGTCCAGCGGCCGGCCGTCGTACACGCAGCCGCCGCACGTCTCCGACATCCCGTAGGTGGTGACCACGCGGGCGCCGGCCGCCAGGGCCCGGGCGACCAGGCCGGCCGGCGGGGCGGCCCCGCCGAGCAGGATGGTGCCCAGCTCGCGCAGCGGCGCCCCGGCGTCCAGCAGGCGGCGCAGCTGGGTCGGCACCAGCGACACGTGCGCGCCCGGCGCGGCGGCCGCGACCTCCGCGATGACCTCGGCGTCGACCCGCTCGCCGACCAGCGGCACGGTGCCCGCCAGCAGCGACCTGACCAGCACCTGGAGCCCGGCCACGTGAAAGGCCGGCAGGCAGCACAGCCAGCGCTGGCCGGGCTGCGCGCCGATCCGGGCCAGCGAGCTGGCCGCCGAGGCCCGCAGCGCGGCGGCGGTCAGCACGACCCCCTTGGGCGGCCCGGTCGACCCGGACGTGACGATCACCGCCGCGGTGCCTGGCGGCAGGCCCGGCCGGCTGGGCGGGGGAGATGCGGCCGGGGCGGCCGGGCCCTGTTGCGTGCCCTCAGGGGTCTGCATCGCGTCCGGCGCGAACGCGTCGAGCAGTTCCCGCAGCCGGGCCGCGGGCAGGCCCGGGTCGAGGGGGAGGATGACCGGGCCGGTGCCGTCCAGCGCGGCCGACACGGCGTCCAGGAACGCCCCGGCGGCGGCCGAGGGCGGGAGCACGACCGCGTGCAGGGGGCGTTCAGGCACGCTCGTAAGGTTAATCCGGGCCAGACAGGCATCGAGCGGAGGGTGAGCGGTGGTCGACATGAAGGCATCGTCCGCCGGCTGGGCCGCTCCCCTCGTCGAGCAGGCCGCCCCGTACTGGCCGGGCCTGCTCCGCGGCGTGCGGGCGTTCGCGATCCCGATGCGGACCCGATTCCGCGGCATCACCCTGCGCGAGGGCGCGCTGATCGAGGGCCCGGCGGGCTGGGGTGAGTTCTCGCCGTTCGCCGAGTACGGACCGCGGGAGTGCGCCCGCTGGCTGGCCTGCGCCCTGGAGGCGGCGGTGACCGGCTGGCCCGCGCCGGTCCGCGACCGGGTGCCGGTCAACGTCACCGTGCCCGCGGTCGGGCCCGGGCAGGCCCGCGCCATCGTCGCGGGCTCGGGCTGCCGGACGGCCAAGGTCAAGGTGGCCGAGCCGGGCCAGCCCGAGTCGGCCGACCTGGCCCGGGTGCGGGCCGTCCGCGAGGCGCTGGGCCCGGCCGGGAAGCTGCGGGTGGACGCCAACGCGGCCTGGGACGTGGACCAGGCGGCCCGCATGCTGGGCGCGCTGAGCCAGTTCGGACTGGAGTACGCCGAGCAGCCCTGCGCGACGCTGCCCGAGTTGGCCGCGCTGCGCCAGCGCACCGACGTGCCGCTGGCCGCCGACGAGTCCATCCGCCGGGCGGAGGACCCGCTGGCCGTCCGGGCCGCGGGCGCGGCCGACATCGTGGTGATCAAGGCCCAGCCGCTGGGCGGCGTCCGGGCCGCCCTGGAGATCGCCCGGTCGGCGGGCCTGCCCGCGGTCGTGTCCAGCGCCCTGGAGTCGTCGGTCGGCCTGGCCGCCGGGGTGGCCCTGGCCGCCGCGCTGCCCGGCCTGGACCACGCCTGCGGCCTGGCCACGATGGCCCTGCTCACCGGCGACGTGACAGCCGAGCCGCTGGCCGAGCTCGACGGCGGCCTGCCGGTCCGCCCGGCCCGCCCCGATCCGGCCCAGCTGGCCCGCTGGAGCGCCGATCCCGCGCCGTGGCAGGCCCGGATGACCGCCGCCGCGGCCTACCTGGGACTGCCCCCGGCCGAGCCGGGGCGCAACCGGGCGGGGAGCGGGCGGTAGGGTCGGCGGCCCTGGCGGAGCAAGCGGCGAACCCGGCGACGGCACTGGCCCGCGTGCTCGTCGATGAGCTGCGGCGATGCGGCCTGCGCGAGGCGGTCGTGGCCCCCGGCTCGCGCAGCACGCCGCTGGCCCTGGCGCTGTTCGACGCGAGCGAGCGGGGGGACCTGCGGCTGCACGTCCGGGTGGACGAGCGGTCGGCGGCGTTCCTGGCCCTGGGCCTGGCCAAGGCCAGCGGCCGGCCCGCCGCCGTGCTGTGCACCTCGGGCACGGCCGCGGCGCACTTCCACGCCGCGGTCATCGAGGCCGGCGAGGCCGGCGTGCCGCTGCTGGTGCTGACCGCCGACCGGCCGCCCGAGCT
>JBOHCO010001421.1:0-13072 GCA_050698895.1 Streptosporangiaceae bacterium | reverse complement strand
GGATCGACTACCTGAGCGCAGCCAGCCGGTCGAGCGCCTGGGCGTCCGGGGACTGCGGCCTGCTCGGCTGGAACGGCCGGTCCTGGCGGCTGGCCAGCTTCCCGATGCCGCCCGCCTCGCTCCAGCCGGCGCCGGGCGACGTCGCCGACGTGAGCGCGAACGACGCCTGGCTGCTCGGCTCCACCTACGACGTCAGCCAGAACGTCCTGGGCAGCTTCGTTGACCACTGGAACGGCCGCCGCTGGCAGAGCGTCACCCTGCCCGCCGCGCTGCACCTGGTCAGCGGCACGACGCTGACCGCCATCGGCGCCCAGGGCCCCCGCGACGTCTGGATCGCCGGGACCGCCCCCGTCGGCTCGCCGTCCAGCCTGCGCACGAAGGTCGTTCTCCTGCGCTGGAACGGCCGGTCCTGGCGGCGCCTGGCCCAGCCGTCCAGCGGCCTCGGGTACTACAACTCGGTCCAGAGCGTGCGGGTCGCCTCCGCGACCAGCGCGTGGGTGGTGGGCTGGGACAAGCTCGGGCCCAACGAGGACAACCGGCGCCTCCCGCTGGCTCTGCGCTGGAATGGCCGGCGCTGGACCACGACCCGGATGCCCGCCGGGCGCGGCGAGCTCGAGAACGTGACCCGCGCCGACGGGCAGATCCTGGCCTCGGGCGACACCTACTCGCCCGACCAGACCTCCTACGCCCTGGACCTGCTGCGCTGGACCGGCCGGGCCTGGGCGCACGAGGCGGTGCCCGCCTCCGGACCGGGGACCATGGACGGGATCGCGGGCATCCCCGGCGGCGGGGTCTGGGTGACCGGCTCCACCGGCGATAACACGGGTGAGACGGGTAACTCGCCCATCATCCCGCTGATTGCGCGCCGGGGCTGATGGCTCGCCCGGGCCCGGGCGAGCCCACCTTCCGCGACCGCCGCTGAGCTAGTAACCTCCTTGTCAGAACCGACTCTTCGAGTTCACGTTCTACGATAGCGGCGGCCGGGGACAGTCCGGGGGGGCGACCGAGGCCCGTTGCGGAGAATCTCTGACGGCGGGCGCGGGAGAATCTCAGGGAACGGTGTCGATCTGGCCGATCCCGTTCGTCGGGATCAGTGCATGGCGCACACGAGGCTCAAGGAGGCCCTGGATGGCGAAGTACCTGATCCTGATCTACGAGGACGAGAAGGCCTACATGGACCCGTCGCCCGACGTCTGGCAGACGGCGATGGAGGCGCACACCCGGTTCGCGGGCCAGGTGGGGGAGAAGGGCGGCGAGCTGCTGGGCGGCGAGGCGCTCCAGCCGACGCCCACCGCCACCTCGATCCGCGGCGACGTGGTCACCGACGGGCCGTTCGCGGAGACCAAGGAGGCGCTGGGCGGCTACTACCTGATCGAGGCCCGCGACCTCGACCAGGCGCTGGACATCGCCAAGCTCTGCCCGGCGCCGTACGGGGGCGTCGAGGTGCGGCCGATCATGGAAACCTCGGGCATGTAAGCAGGCGGCGTGCGGGGGGACCCAGGCCGGGACGCGGGGGCGGGCGAGACGCCGGCTCCCGCGCCAGCCGGCAGCGGCGCGGTACGGCCCGAGGTCGGCGCGGCCATCGCGGACGCCCACCGGCGGGAGTGGGCGTTCGTGCTGGCCGCGACGGCCCGGGTGGCGAGGGACATCGACGTGGCCGAGGAATGCGTCCAGGACGCCTACGTCTCGGCGCTGGACGCCTGGTCCCGGCAGGGGGTGCCGAGGAACCCGGGCGCCTGGCTGACCACGACGGCGCGGCGCAAGGCGCTGGACGCGCTGCGCCGGGACCGGACCCTGCGGTCCAAGCTGCCGCTGCTGATCGAGCCGGAGCCGGGGGCGGGCTGGCCAGGGAGGCGCAGGTGGCGCTGACGCTGCGGCTGGTGTGCGGGCTGACGACGGCCGAGATCGCGGGGGCGTTCCTGGTCTCGGAGACGACGATGGCCGCGCGGGTGACCCGGGCCAAGAAGAAGATCTCGGCGGCGCGGATCGCCTACCGGGTGCCGGCCGCGCCCGAGCTGCCCGACCGGCTGGACGCGGTGCTGACCGTCATCCACCTGCTCTACACGACCGGGCACACGGCGCCGGCCGGGGCCGGCCTGGTCCGCGCCGACCTGATCGACCGGGCCATCGGGATGGCCCGGATGGTGCACGAGCTGATGCCGGACGAGCGGGAGGTCCGGGGGCTGCTGGCGCTGCTGCTGCTGACCGACGCCCGGCGGGCCGCGCGGCTGGACGGCGCGGGGCGGCTGGCGCTGCTGAAGGACCAGGACCGCTCGGCGTGGGACCAGGGGGAGATCGCGGAGGGCACGGCGCTGGTGGTGGCGGCGCTGCGCGGCGCGCTGCAGGCCGGGCGGCCGGGCCGGTTCGCGCTCCAGGCGGCGATCGCGGCGGTGCACGCGGAGGCGCCGAGCTACGCGGCGACGGACTGGCCGGAGCTGCTGGCGCTCTACGACCTGCTGCTGCGGGCCTGGCCGTCGCCGGTGGTGGCGCTGAACCGGGCCGTGGTGGTGTCGATGCTCGACGGGCCGGCGGCCGGCCTGGCGGAGATCGCCCGGCTGGAGGAGCAGGACGGGCCGGACGCGCGGCTGGCGGGCTACCACTACCTGCCGGCGGCCAAGGCCGACCTGCTGCGGCAGCTGGGCCGGGCCGAAGAGGCGGAGCAGGCCTACCGGGAGGCCCTCGAGCTGGCCGGCAACGAGGCCGAGCGGACCTTCCTGGCCGGGCAGATCGTCACTCTCAACCACGCCGGCGGGGCGGACCCGGCCGGGGCGGTTCCGGGCTGAAGGTTCTGGGCTGAAGTGGTGACTGCCGTGGTCAGCGGCCACAATGGGGACATGTTCACCGCACTCGCGCCCGAGGTGACCGGGGCGTCCCCGCTGCTGTCGGTGTCCGACGTGGCGGTGAGCTACGGCCCGGTCCGGGCTCTGGACGGGGTCAGCCTGACCGTCGGCGAGGGCGAGATCGTGGCCCTGGCCGGGGAGAACGGGGCGGGCAAGACGACGCTGGTCCGGTGCATCGGCGGGGACATCGAGCCGACCACGGGGTCCATCCGGGTGGCGGGCAAGGTCATGCCGGCCGACCCGTCGGTGCTGTCCCGGCACGGGGTCGGGGTGGTCTGGCAGGACCTGGCCCTGTGCGACAACCTGGACATCGCGGCCAACCTGATGCTGGGCCGGGAGCGCCGGTGGCAGCTGCGGTCGGAAGTGCGGATGCACACCGACGCCATGCGGCTGCTGGAACGGCTCGGCGTGCCGCTGCACGACACCACCCGCAGCGTGCGCTCGCTGTCCGGCGGCCAGCGCCAGCTGGTGGCGGTGGCCAGGGCGATGGCCGCGGCGCCGCGGATGCTGCTGCTGGACGAGCCCACGGCGGCCCTGGGCGTGCAGATGTCGACCCGGGTCGAGGGCATGATCTCCCGGCTGCGGGAGTCGGGCACCGGGATCTTGCTGGCCTGCCACGACATCGACCAGATGTTCCGGCTGGCCGACCGCATCGTGGTGCTGCGGCACGGCCGGGTGGCGGCCGAGGTGATGCCCGCCGAGGTCCACCCGGACGACGTGATCGCACTGCTGTCGGGCCAGGAGCTGGACTCCTCGGCCCGCCGCCAGCTCACCCGGCTGCACGGTCTGGCCGACCGGCTGGTGTCGGCCGACCCGTCATCCAGCCTGTCGCTCATCCTGTCCGCGCTGGGCGCCGCCCTGGGCAGCGAGCGGCTGTGCATTCACCTGCGCGCCGACGACGAGATGGTGTGCTCGGCCGCGCTGGGCCTGCCGCCGGAGCTGCTCGCGGCCTGGTCCCGGCTGCCGGCCGGCCCGGCGGGCGGCCCGGTCGGCGTGGCCGCGCAGACCCAGGCGCCGATCATCGCCGACAACGCGCGGGTCGGGCTGAGCTGGGCCCCGTTCGCCGACCTGGCCCGGGCGGCCAAGGTGGCGGCGTCCTGGTCGGTCCCGGTCTTCGGGCCCGGCGGGCTGCTCGGCGTGATCACCGTGCTGCGCTCCATCGCGGGCCGCCCCAAGCGCGATGACCTGGACCTGGTCACCCTCTACGCCGGGTACGCGGCCGCGGCCATCGAGCGGGACCGGCTGCTGGACGAGGTCACCACCCGCAACCGGGTGCTGGAGACCATCAGGGAGATGCTGGAGACGCTGGCCGGGCCGCTGCCGGTGGCCGACGGCCTGACGATGGCCCTCCAGTGGCTGCGCCACGGTCTCCAGGCAGCCGAGGTGGCCCTGGTGACCAGGGCGCCGGGGGAGGAGGGCCTGCGCTGCCGGGCGGTGGCCACGGCCTCCGCGGCCTCGGCCGCCTCGTCCGGGCTGCTGGATACGGCTGGCGGGGTGCTGGGCCTGGCCCGGCACGACGACGTGGCGGTGCACCGCGGCGGCGCCGACGGGCGCCGGCGGCTGGCGGTGACGTTCGCCGCGCCGGGCTGCGGGGCCGCAGTGGTGGCGGAGTGGCCGGACGACGGGCTGCCCGCGGACGCCAAGGCGCTGCTCGAGGACGCCGCGCACTCGCTGCGGCTGGCGCTGGAGCGCGAGGAGGCCTGGGTGGCCCACCAGGAGGCGCTGACCCTGCGCCGCTCCCAGGAGCTCCAGCGCGGGTTCCTGTCCCGGCTGAGCCACGAGCTGCGCACCCCGCTGACCGCGATCCGAGGCTACGCCTCCAGCCTGCTCCAGACCGACGTCACCTGGGACGTGCAGTCCCAGCAGCGGTTCCTGGCCCGGATCGCGGCCGAGTCGGCCCGGCTCGGCCGGCTGGTCGACGACCTGCTGGACTTCTCGGCCATCGAGTCGGGCATCCTGCGGCTCCAGCGGGACTGGTGCGACCTGCCGCTGGTCATCGAGGCGGCCATCGCCTGCCTGCCGCCCGCCTCGGCGCTGCGGGTCCAGGTCGCCTGCGACCCCGGCCTGCCGGTCGTCTGGGCCGACCACGACCGGCTGGAGCAGGTGTTCGTGAACCTGCTCAGCAACGCGTTCGGGCACAACCCGCCCGGCACCACCGTGGCCATCAGCGCGGCGGCCGACGGCCCCGGCCACGTGGTGGTGACGGTGGCCGATGACGGCGCGGGCCTGCCGGCCGAGCTGGCGGCGGCGCCGTTCGAGCCCGCGCGACGGCGCCGGACGGCCACCTCCGGCGCGGGACTCGGCCTGTCGATCGCCCGCGGCATCGTGGCCGCGCACGGCGGGCTGATCGAGCTGACCCAGCCGGCCAGCGGCACCTGCTTCCGGATCCGGCTGCCGGTGGAGGCCATGGCTGAGCCGCTGACCGACGCCAGTAGGCTGGCCAGAGCGTTGCCCGAGCCGCAGCCGGGCCAGCTGGAGATCGGAGTCGCCCCCGGTGCATGATGAGGCGGTCAGGACCCGCGCGCTCGTGGTCGAGGACGACCCGAACATCGTGGACCTGATCAGATCCAACCTGGCTGTCCGGGGCTTTGACACCGTCGTCTCCGTGGACGGGCTGCGCGCGCTGCGACTGCTGGAGACCGAGGCGCCCGACATCGTGCTGCTGGACCTGATGCTGCCGGAGGTGGACGGCTTCGAGCTGTGCCGGCAGATCCGCGAGCGCTCGGCCGTGGCCATCATCGTGGTCTCGGCCCGCGGTGGCGAGCGGGACAAGGTCACCGCGCTGAACGTGGGCGCGGACGACTACATGACCAAGCCGTTCAGCATCGAGGAACTGCTGGCGCGGATCACCGCCACGCTTCGCCGGACCCGGCCGGCGGTGGCCCCCGAGTCCGCGCCCACGGTGATCACGATCGGCGACCTGACCGTGGACCTGGCCGCCCAGCAGGTGATCAGGGGCGGGCACACGGTGCACCTGACCCCGACGGAGTTCGCGCTGCTCCGGGAACTGGCCGTCAACCGCGGAAAGCTGCTGACCCATGCCCATCTGCTGCGCCGGGTGTGGGGGCACGGTTATGAAACTGAGACCGAGTACGTTCGGGTCTATGTCCGCCGGCTTCGGGCCAAGCTCGAAGCCGACAACGGGACGCCCGTTATCCTGACCCAGCCTCGCGCTGGCTACCGGATTGCCGCGGATTTACCTGACCTATACCATTAACGGCGCTCTGGTGCCCGCGTCTCTGGTCACGGCTGCTGGATCGCCAGGGCTGTGGTGCAGTACCCGGACTGTCCGGTTCCGTTTACAGAATTTTCACACGGGCACCGGAATGTTTACGGCGATGTTAATTGAACGGCCCCTAGGGTTTCCTCAAGAGGCTCTGCCTGAGCGGCGACCGTCCCAGGAGGGGATTCGACGGCTCGTCAAAGCCAGTGATGTGCCATGTCCCGACATTTCCGCCGGTCAATGAGGTGGTTTTCTTGCATTCAGTGACAAAGACGGTTGCTGCGGCGGCCATGGTCGCGAGCGCGGCCCTGGTCGTCGGAGCTTGCGGGAGCAGTAGTTCGTCCACGCCATCGTCGGGAAGTTCCGGCTCTGGCGGGGTCGTGCCGCAGATCTCCGTCGCCGATCTCAACAACAGTTTCTCGGCTATGACGACGCTCAAGCCGCTCGTAGCCAAGGGCAAGGGCAACGTCGCGGTGATCCTGCCCGACACCGTCACCTCGACCCGCTACGTCGAGTTCGACGCGCCGTACCTGAAGGAGTCGTTCCAGAAGGCTGGCCTTTCCGGATCGCAGTTCACCATCCAGAACGCGCTGGGCAGCGACTCGACCCAGTTCAGCGATGCGCAGACCGCCATCACCAAGGGCGCGAGCGTCCTGATCGTGGACCCCATCGACTCCGGCGTGGGCGCCCACATCGAGTCCTACGCCAAGTCGAAGGGCGTGGCCGTGATCGACTATGACCGGCTGACCCTTGGCGGCACCCGCAGGTACTACGTCAGCTTCAACAACGTGCTGGTCGGCACCAAGATCGGCCAGGGCCTGGTCAGCTGCGTCGCGGCCTGGCACGTCAAGAAGCCGCAGGTGGTCGTGATGCGCGGGGCGCCGACCGACAACAACGCGACGCTGTTCGCCCAGGGCTACGACGCCGTGCTCAAGCCGTTCTTCTCCTCGGGCAAGTGGAAGGACGTCAGCAACCCGGCCGGGACCTGGGACCCGCCGACCGCGCTGAGTGAGTTCCAGCAGCAGTTCACCGCGCACCCGAACATCAACGCCGCACTCATCCCGAACGACGAGAACGGCGCGCCGATCATCCACTACCTGCAGGGCAAGGGCATCAGGGCCAAGACCTTCCCGACCACCGGGCAGGACGCCACCCTGACTGGCCTGCAGAACATCCTGACCGGCTACCAGTGCGGCACCGTGTACAAGCCGATCTACCTGGAGGCCCAGGCCGCTGCGGCCCTGGCCCTGTATGTCCGGGCCGGCGCCACGCCGCCGTCCAGCCTGCTCAACGGCAGCACCACTGACCCGTCGACGAAGACTCAGGTAGCGTCGGTCCTGCTGACGCCGAAGTGGGTGACCACGGCGAACATGAACGCGACTGTTATCGCGGACAAGTTCGTGCCGGCCTCCCAGCTGTGCTCGGGCAAGTACGCCTCGGCCTGCAAGGCCGCGGGGATCTCAGGCTGACGAATGGAGTCGCATGACCAGCCGGGATACCAGCTGTGACCGGTAGCTCGGATGACGGAGCCCGGCCCGTGGACACGGGCCGGGCTCCGCCGGCCACCGGTCAGGATGCTGCCGCCGTCGACGGGGCGCTCCTGCAGTTGCGCGGCATCGGGAAGAGCTTCGGGCCGGTGCGGGCGCTCGGCGGGGTCGACCTCGACATCCCGGCCGGGCAGGTCACTGCCCTGGTCGGGGACAACGGGGCGGGCAAGTCCACCCTGATCAAGACCATCGCGGGGATCTGGGCGCCATCCGAGGGCCATCTGATCTGGCAGGGGCGGCGGGTGCATTTCCGCACTCCGCGGGACGCCAATGAGGCCGGGATCGCGACGGTGTACCAGGACCTGGCGCTCTGCGACAACCTGGACATCGTGGAGAACATGCTGCTCGGCCATGAGGTGCGACGGCATCTGCTGCTGGACGAGGTGGCCATGGAGCAGACGGCCAAGCAGACGCTGAAGGACCTGCGGGTCGTGACGGTGCAGAACATCCGCCAGTCAGTGGGCTCGCTGTCCGGCGGGCAGCGGCAGTCCGTGGCGGTGGCCAAGGCCGTGATGCTCGACGCCAGGCTCGTGATCATGGACGAGCCCACCGCGGCGCTCGGGGTCTCGCAGACCGCCCAGGTGCTCGATCTCATCAAGAGGCTGTCGGAGCGTGGCATCGCCGTCCTCATGGTGTCGCATAACCTGACCGACGTGTTCCAGGTCGCTGACCGCCTGGCGGTGCTGTACCTCGGCCGGCTGGTCTCCGTCGGCCCGCTGGCCGACTATGACACGGCATCCGCGGTGGACCTGATGACCACGGGCGTCTCGCACCGGACTCGTGGCGCGGATACCCCGGATTCCCCCGCCCGGATTCCCGACCGCGGCCCGGAGGGCTGACCAGTGGCTTCCACGAATCCAGAACCGGAGCAGGGCGCGGTCACCACTACCAATGGTGCGTCCGAGACCCCGGAAGAGACCGCGGTCGCGGCGTCCTCCGCGGCGCCCGAGCTACTGGCCGACTCGGTCGGTGAATACGCGCGGATCTGGCTCAAGCGGATCCGCAGCGGCGAGAGCGGGGCCCTGCCCGTCGTCGTCGGCCTGATCGCGATCGTCTTGTTCTTCCAGATCACGAACTCGCTGTTCCTGTCGGCCGGCAACCTGGTCAACCTGATGACTCAGGCCGCGTTCATCGTGACGCTGGGCATGGCCGAGGTCTTCGTGCTGCTCCTGGGCGAGATCGACCTGGCCGCCGGCTACACGGCCGCCTGCGGGGCGGTTATTGCCCTGTGGATGATCGCGGCCGGCAATCCCTGGTGGCTGGCCGTGCTGGCGGCGCTGGCGGCGACCGCCGGGTACGGGGCGTTGCAGGGCATCATCATCACCAGGCTCCGGCTGCCGTCATTCGTGGTCACTCTCGCGGGCTACCTCGGCCTGTCCGGTGTCCTGCTTTTCCTGATCTCCGCGGCCGGGAGTCACGCCCTCGGCGGCGTGATCAACCTGCAGAGCAACGTCATCAACAACATCGAGTCCGGCAGCCTCAGCCCGACCGCCAGCTGGATCGTCATCGGGGTGGTGATCGCGCTAACCGGCCTGATGATGTTCGGGCGGGACCGGCGGCGGCGCGTCGCCGGGCTGGTCGCCCCGCCGGTCAGCATCACGCTGCTGAAGATCGCCGTGATCGTGATCGCGGGTGTTGTCGTGGTCCTGGTCTCCAACACCAACCGCGGCGTCGGGGTCACTGTCTTGCGCGGGCTGCCCTGGGTGGTACTGGTCGTGCTGGCGGTCCTGGTGGTGTACACGGTCCTGCTCGGCCGGACCCGGTTCGGGCGGTACTTCTACGCCATCGGCGGCAACGCCGAGGCGGCCCGGCGGGCCGGCGTCAACACCAACCGGATCCGCGTGGCGGCCTTCGCGCTCTGCGGCCTCACCGCGGGCATCACCGGGATTATCCTGGCCTCTTACCTGGGCTCGATCTCCAGCAGTGTCAACGGCGGGGAGAACGTCCTGAACGCGATCGCCGCCGCGGTCATCGGCGGGACCAGCCTGTTCGGCGGGCGCGGCAAGATGATGGACGCCCTCCTCGGTGGCCTGGTCGTCGGGGTCATCGCCAATGGCCTGCAGCTACTCGGCCTGTCCGCGTCCTCCCAGCTCATGTGGACGGCGCTGGTGCTGATCGCGGCCGTGACCGTCGATTCCGTCACTCGCCGCGGGCGCAGCACCACCTGACGGCCCGATCGCATGATCGCTGCTGCGGTACCGGGCGGAATAGGGTCTATGGCACACTGGTTGTGCAAGGTAAGCGTGCTCCGGGGTCGGTGAAACTCCGAGCCGGCGGTGACAGTCCGCGACCCAGCCGAGACCATCGGCTGGCTGATCCGGTGGAACTCCGGGACCGACGGTTAAAGTCCGGATGGGAGGCAGCACGCGCGCGGCCAGGGACCCGCCCCTTTTGCGCGGTCCCTGCCAAGCGTCGCGCTGCGCTCTGTCGCGCACCCCCCGGAGCCCGTGGACAGGTCAGGGCTCCGGAGGAGGTAGGGGTTGTTCACCGGAATCGTTGAAGAGCTGGGCGAGGTCGTCACGCTGGAGCGTGACGCCGAGCCGGCCCGGCTCACCGTGCGGGGACCAGAGGTCACCGCGGATGCCCGGCGCGGCGACTCGATCGCCATCAACGGCGTCTGCCTGACGGTTACCAGCATCAGCGACGGGCAGTTCAGCGCGGACGTGATGGGGGAGACCCTGGGCCGCTCCAGCCTGGGCGCCCTGGTCTCAGGCGCGCCCGTCAACCTGGAGCGGCCCATGCGCCCGGATGGCCGCCTGGGCGGTCACATCGTCCAGGGCCATGTCGACGGCACCGGCGTCATCGTCGCCCGGCGCCCGGCCGACGGCTGGGAGGTCGTGCGCATCTCGGTGCCGCCGGAGCTGGCCCGCTACGTGATCCAGAAGGGGTCCGTTGCGGTCGACGGGGTGAGCCTCACGGTCTCGGCGCTCAGCGCGCCCGACGCGCCCGAGGAGCCCTGGTTCGAGGTCAGCCTGATCCCGGAGACCCTGCGCCGGACCACGCTCGGCCGCCGGTCGCCGGCGGAGCTGGTCAACCTGGAGGTCGACATGATCGCCAAGTACGTGGAGCGACTGCTGGCCGGGAGGACGCTGTGAGCACCGAGGCTGCCGTGACCGAAGTCCCGCTGGACGATGTCGAGCGGGCGGTGGCCGACATCGCCGCTGGCCGGGCCGTGATCGTCGTGGACGCCGCCAGCCGGGAAAACGAGGGCGACATCATCTTCGCGGCCAGCAAGGCCACGCCCGAGCTGCTGGCCTTCACGATCCGGTACGCCCGGGGCCTGATCTGCGTGCCCATGCTGGGCAAGGACCTGGACCGGCTCCAGGTGCCCCAGATGACCCAGGACAACCAGGAGCACATGGGCACGGCGTTTACGATCAGCGTGGACGCCCGCCACCGGATCACCACCGGGATCTCCGCCGCCGACCGGGCCCGCACCATCCGCACGCTGGCCGACTCCGCCACCGAGCCCTACGAGATCGTCCGGCCGGGCCACGTGTTCCCGCTGCGCTACACCGAGGGCGGCGTGCTGCGCCGGCCCGGCCACACCGAGGCGGCCGTGGACCTGGCCCGGCTGGCCGGGCTGACCCCGGCCGGGGTGGTGGCCGAGATCGTCAACGACGACGGCACCATGGCCCGGCTGCCGCAGCTGCGCCAGTTCGCCGATCATCACGGGCTGGCCCTGATCACGATCGCCCAGCTCATCGAGTACCGTCGCCGGGCCGAGCGCATGGTCAGCCGGGTTGCGGAAACCCGGATCCCGAACAAATACGGTGAATGGCGCGCGCTGGGCTATCGCAACTCGGTCGACGGCACCGAGCACCTCGCCCTGATCCTGGGTGACCTGGCCGATCCGGCGCAGGACGTGCTGGTCCGCATGCACTCCGAGTGCCTGACCGGCGACGTGTTCGGCTCGGGCCGCTGCGACTGCGGCCAGCAGCTCGAGGCGGCCATGGCGGCCATGGCGGCCGAGGGCCGCGGCATCGTGCTCTACCTGCGCGGCCACGAGGGCCGCGGCATCGGGCTGCTCAGCAAGCTGCGCGCCTACCAGCTTCAGGACGGCGGCGTCGACACCGTGGACGCCAACCTGGATCTCGGCCTGCCCGTCGACGCCCGCGAGTACTCCACCGGCGCGCAGATCCTGGCCGACCTGGGCGTCGGGTCGCTGCGGCTGCTGACCAACAACCCGGCCAAGGTCCAGGGCCTGTCCGGCTTCGGGATCAAGGTGACCGGCCGCGTCGGGCTGCCCGTCGAGGCCACGCCCGACAACCTTCGTTACCTGATCGCCAAGCGGGACCGCCTCGGCCATCAGCTCGACGGCCTCACCTTGCCCGAGTCACCGGGTACCGCGCTGGCGGACACTCCGCTGGCGAACACCCCGCTGGCGAACACCCCGCTGGCGAACACCCCGCTGGCGAACACCCCGGCTGGGCTGAGCGCGGCGGAGGTCCGTTGAGCGGGGCCGGCCGGCCCGACGGGCCCGTGGTGGCGGCGGCCGGGCTGAGCCTGGCCATCGCCGCCACCCGCTGGCACGCCGAGGTCACCGACGTCCTGGTTGACCGGGCCGTGGCCGCCGCGCACGCGTGCGGCGTGCCCGACCCGCTGGTGGTCCGGGTGCCCGGCGCCGTCGAGCTGCCCGTGGTGGCGGCCGAGCTGGCCCGGCGGCACGACGCCGTGGCCTGCCTGGGCGCGGTCATCCGCGGCGGCACGCCGCACTTCGAGTACGTCTGCGACGCGGTCACCTACGGCCTGGCCCGGGTCGCGCTTGACACCTCGACCCCGGTCGGCAACGGCGTCCTGACCTGCAACGACCTCAAGCAGGCCGTGGACCGCAGCGGCGTCGAGGGCAGCCGCGAGGACAAGGGCTGGGACGCGGTCCTGGCCGCCCTGGACACGGCCCTGGTCCTCCGCTTCCTGCGCACCAGCTAGGCCACAGGCGGGGCGGCGGGCATGATCTGGTCATCGTGCTGATCCTGCTCGCTGAACGAGCTGGGCCATCGGGCTGTACCCGGCCACGCTGATGACCGCCGTCCGCCGACGCGGTGCCCGCTGAGCCATCGCCTGTCCCGGCCTGCAGGTGGTGATCCCGTGCGCGCTCAGCCGCGGGGCCAGGCCAGGACCGGGCCGCGGGCGTTCACCAGCACGTCGGCCCCCGGCGGGAGCGACGGGCCGCCCGCGATGCGGACGATGACCTCGTGTACCTCGTGTACCCCGTGTACCCCGTGAATCGCGGGCTGGACCCGCAGCACCGCGTCGTGCCCGTAGTACTCGCAGGCCACGACCCGCCCGGCCACCGCGGCCTCCCCGGTGCCCGGCCCCGCGGCACCGTTGCCGTTGGCCGCCGCCCGCTCCCGCACTTCCAGCTGCTCCGGCCGGACCAGCACCGTCACCTGCCCGGGCTCCAGGTCCGCGCCCCCGGCCAGCTGCAGGTCACCGAAGATGGTGCGCACCCCGGCCCCGGT
>JBOHCO010001420.1:0-6500 GCA_050698895.1 Streptosporangiaceae bacterium | reverse complement strand
AAAGGGGTCACGACCAGTTGATCGTATCGTCAGCGCGGACCTGGCCCTGGTCAGCCCGGCCCGCCGACCGCCTCGGGCCGGTGCCGCGTGAACGGCGCGTGCACGCTGGGGGACGGGTAGCTGTCGGCTCGGCTGGCGGCGGCCCGAATGGCTATTGGCCAGGGGTTCCTGCGTGGCGAGCCGGTGCGCGCGGCGCTGGCCGAGGCGGTGCGGCGGGCCGCCGCCCGGCCGGGTCACCGGGAGACGCTGATCACCCTGGGCCAGGGCTGGGTCGCGGATGAGGCGCTGGCCATGGCGGTTTACTGCGCGCTGCCCGCGGCCGCCTTCCGGCCCGCCATCCTGCTCGACGACCTGGAGGGCCGGGACGCCATCGAGCGGGTGGCCGACGATCTGTACGACCTGTTCGTGACCGGCCAGGCGCCGGCCGAAGGCCGATACCCGCGAACATAGCCCTCGCCGATCAGTGCCTCGTGCCCCGGCCAGGGACGGTGATCCAGGGCGGCTCGAGCGGGTTCGGCCGTCCCGTGACGCTGATCAGCCTGCTGGTCGCGGGGCTGATGTTCCGGCCCATGTCGGACCTGGTCGCGTGTTCAGCTCCGCTGCCGGCAGGCCGGCAGCGCGCTGGCCGTCGCGGTGTTCGGCGCGCCCGTCGCGCACCACGCCACGTTCCCGGCCGGGCTCCGGCTGACGCTGCTGACCTGTGTGGTGCTGCTGCTGGCCACCGCCGCGGCGGCACTGGCCCTCCCCGCTGGCGCGCGCCGGACGGCCTAGGCGTGCCGCATCCACAGGTTGGTCTCGCGGTAGACGCCCTGGTCACGCTCGACGTCGATCTCGACCAGGTCGAGGGCCGCGGGCACCACGTAGCGACCGGTCTGCGGGAAGGCCATCTGGGTCCAGTCCTCCCACTCGGCGACTGTGCCGGTGATGATCATGGAGTCGGGGGCGGGCCCCAGGACCGTCGCCCCGAGCCGCTGGTGGGTGCGGATCCAGGGGTCGAGGTGCTGGCCGTCGCGGGTCCAGGCGGCGAAGTCGGCCATAGGCGTCAGCGGGTAGCGGGCCTTGAGGGTCGGCCGGACCGGGGCGATCACCCGGCTCAGGCCGGCCGTCGCGGCGCGCTCGCGCAGCGCGGTCAGCACCCGCCCGGCCAGGCCCTGGCCCCGGTGGCCGGTCTTGACCGCGGCGGCCATGACCGACAGCGTGTCCGGCGGCACCGCGGCCTCGTGCCCGGTGACCGAGGCGACGATGGCGCCGTCATATCCGCCGGCCGGCGCTCCGTCGGCCGGGTCCCAGCGCAGCGCCACGCCCCAGCCGCCGGCCACTACCGCGCCGTCGTCCAGGACCAGGATGTCGAACTCGGGGAAGAAGGCCTCGACCCGGTCGAGGTACTCACGCACGAGGGAGTCGTGGAAGATGAACTCCGGCCAGCCGCCGCGGAAGGCGGCGGCGGCCTCCTCGTTCAGGTCCGGCCGGTCACTGCTGGTCACGACCTCGAACTCGCCCACGTCCATCCCTTTCCTAGCCTGCACTCGGCCGGGCCGCGGCGATGCGGGCGAACTCCTCGATGCCCAGCGCCTCGCCCCGCAGGCCCGGGTCGATGCCCGCGGCACGGACGGCCCGCTCGGCCAGGGCCGCCGACCCGGCCCAGCCCGCCAGCGCGGCCCGCAGCGTCTTGCGCCGCTGCGAGAACGCCGCGTCGATGACCGCGAAGACCTGCCCGCGGTCCGCGGCGCTGCGGCCCGCGGGCGGCTCGCGGACCGTGAACGCGACCAGCCCGGAGTCCACCCGGGGCACCGGCCAGAACACCCCCCTGGGCACCGAGCCCGCGCGGCGCACGTCGGCATACCAGGCCAGCTTGGCCGACGGGATGCCGTAGACGCGGCTGCCCGGCGGCGCGCTCATCCGGTCTGCCACCTCGGCCTGGACCATCACCAGGCCGCGGCGCAGCGACCCGAACGTGGCCAGCAAGTGCAGCACCACCGGCACCGCGACGTTGTAGGGCAGGTTGGCGACCAGCGCGGTGGGCGGGTCGCCGGGCAGCTCGGCGACCCGGGCCGCGTCGGCCCGCACCACCGTCAGCCGCGGCGCCAGCTGCGGCGCGCGGGCCGCCACGGTCACCGGCAGCTCGGCGGCCAGGACCGGATCGATCTCCACGGCCAGCACTCGGCTGTCCCCGACCCGGTCGGCCTCGGCCAGCAGCGGCAGGGTGAGCGAGCCGAACCCCGGGCCGACCTCGAGCACCACGTCGCCCGGGGCCAGCCGGGCCTGGGCCGCGATCCGGGTGACGGTCCCGGCGTCGACGACGAAGTTCTGGCCCAGGTGCTTAGCGGGCTGGAGGTCCAGCCGCGCGGCCAGCGCCCGGATCTCGGTCGGCCCGAGCAGGTCGCCGGCCGCCAGCTCGGCCACGGCTAGGCGGGCCGCGACGCCGGGCCGGCTGCCGGCCAGGGGCCGAACACCCGCTCCCCGGTGGCCTCGATGATCGCGCACAGCTCGGCCACGTCCAGGTCCTTGACGGCCGCCAGCGCGCGCAGCGTGTGGGCGACCTGGGCCGGCGAGTTCGACTTGCCGCGGTTGGGCACCGGGGTCAGGAACGGCGCGTCGGTCTCGGCCAGGACCAGCTCGGCCGGGATCACCGCCGCCGCCTCGCGCAGCTGCGCCGCGTTGGCGAAGGTCAGCGTGCCCGCGAAGCTCAGCACGTAGCCCGCCTCGGCGCAGCGCGCGGCCATGGCCGCGTCGCCGGAGTAGCAGTGGAAGATCACCTGCTCTGGCGCGCCCTCGGCGGCCAGGATGTCCAGCACGTCCTCGTGGGCGTCCCGGTCGTGGATCATCAGCGGCTTGCCGGCCTGCTTGGCGATCGCGATGTGGGCCCGGAACCACTCCTGCTGGAGCTTGGCCGGAGCGTCGTCCCAGTAGTAGTCCAGGCCCGTCTCGCCGACCGCCAGGACCCGCGGCAGCGCGGCCAGCTCAGCGATCTCGGCCAGCACGGCGTCGCGCTCGGCCGGGGTGACGGCGACCCGGCTGGTCTCGTTCGGGTGAATGGCGACCGCCGCGCCGACCTCGGGGTGGTCGGCGGCGCAGGTCACCGCCCAGTAGGACGACGGAAGATCGCAGCCCACCGTGATCACCCGGCTGATGCCGGCCGCCGTCGCCCGGCCCAGCACGTCGGTCAGCGGGCCGGGCAGCAGGTCCAGGTGGCAGTGACCGTCGAACGCGGTGCCCGGCAGCGGCTCGGGGTCGGGCGCGGGCGGCCGCCCGTATTGATCTTTTCCCTCGGTCACCCCTGGTTCACGAGCCTTCCAGGCGGGCCAGTTCCTCGTCGGCCACCGACGGGTCCAGCTTGGTGAACAGCGGCACCGGCGTGGTCAGCGGCGTGCCCGGCCGGATCGGCTCGGAGGCCCACGTCGCGTCGGTGCGGTAGTCGCCCGTGATCACTGGGTAGTCCGGACCGCCGACCTCGCTGACCTCCTCGATCCGGGGCATGCCCGACCACGTCCCGCGGCCGCCGAGCATTTCGTAGACCCGCTGCGACGACTCGGGCAGGAACGGGGTGAGCAGCGTCTTGCCGTCGCTGACCAGCTGCAGGGCCACGTGCAGGATCGTCCGCATCCGCTCGGGGTCGGACTCGCGCAGCTTCCACGGCGCCTGGTCGGACAGGTACTTGTTGGCCTCGGCCAGCGTGCGCATGGTCTCGGTGACGGCCGCCTTGAAGCGCGACCGGGACAGGGACTCGCCCACCCGGCCGAAGGCCGCCCGCGAGTGCTCCAGGATGGCCGCGTCGGCGTCGGTCAGCGCGCCGGGCTCGGGGATCGACCCGATGTTGCGGGCCGCGAACGAGACGCACCGGTTGACCAGGTTGCCCCAGTTGGCCACCAGCTCGTCGTTATTGCGCCGGATGAACTCGCTCCAGGTGAAGTCGGTGTCCTGGGTCTCCGGGCCGGCCACGGCGACGTAGTAGCGCAGCGCGTCCACGTTGTACCGGGCCAGGAAGTCCCGGACGTAGATGACGACCGAGCGGGAGGAGGAGAACTTGCGGCCCTCCATGGTCAGGTACTCGCTGGACACCACCTCCGTGGGCAGGTTCAGCTCGCCCAGCGGGCCCGGCTTGCCGCCCCGGGTGCCGCGGCCGCTGTAGCCCAGCAGCATGGCGGGCCAGATCTCGGAGTGGAAGACGATGTTGTCCTTGCCCATGAAGTAGTAGGACTCGGCGTCGGGGCTCTGCCACCACTGCCGCCAGGCGTCCGGGTCGCCGGTGCGCCGGGCCCACTCGATCGACGCCGACAGGTAGCCGATCACCGCGTCGAACCAGACGTAGATCCGCTTGTCCGGGCGGTCTCGCCAGCCGTCGAGCGGAATGGGGACGCCCCAGTCCAGGTCGCGGGTGATGGCCCGGGGCTGGAGGTCGCCCAGCAGGTTGAGGGAGAACTTGAGCACGTTGGGCCGCCACTGGCCGCTCTTGCTCTGCAGCCCGGTCCCGAGCGTGTCCGCGAACGCGGGCAGGTCGAGGAAGAACTGCTCGGTCTCCACGAACGCCGGCGTCTCGCCGTTGATCCTCGAGCGCGGGTTGATCAGGTCGGCCGGGTCGAGCTGGTTGCCGCAGTTGTCGCACTGGTCGCCCCTGGCGCCGTCGAAGCCGCAGATGGGGCAGGTGCCCTCGATGTACCGGTCGGGCAGCGTCCGGCCGGTGGAGGGAGAAATGGCGCCGATGGTCTTGCGCGGGAAGATGTAGCCGTTCTCGTATAGCCCCGAGAACAGGTCCTGCACCACCGAGTAGTGATTGCGGGTGGTGGTCCTGGTGAACAGGTCGTACGACATGTCCAGGCCGGTCAGGTCCTCGGCGATGACCCGGTTGTAGCGGTCGGCCAGCTCGCGTGCCGTCAGGCCCTCGGCGTCCGCCTGCACCTGGATGGGCGTGCCGTGCTCATCGGTGCCGCTGACCATCAGGACCGCGTTCCCGGCCATTCGCTGATACCGGGCGAACATGTCGCAGGGCAGGCCAAACCCCGACACGTGCCCGATGTGGCGCGGGCCGTTGGCATAGGGCCAGGCGGGAGCGGCGAGGATAGGACGGCTGGTCGCAGACATGCCGCCCAGCCTAGGGGAGGATGACCCGAGCCTGGATCGGCATTACCACCGCACGTGCATCCCGGCCCGCCAGGCCGCGGCCAGCTCGGCGTCGCCGCTCACGCTGACCCCGGCAGCGCCGGCGTCAGACCGGTTCCACAGCAGCAGGTACAGGCCCGCCGCCGGGCCGTCCAGCCTGCAGGCGGCGGGGCCGCCGCCGCGGCTGACCCGCACCACCCGGCGGCCGTCAGCACCGAGTTCGGCCCGCCATTCCTGGCCGGCATCCCTGGCCCGGATGAGCAAGGTGCGATCCGGGGCGGGCTCACGGTCCGGCTCGGCCCCGGCCCCGTCGCCGTCGCCGTCGCCGTCGCTGTCGCGGGCGAAGAATCCCATGATCAGCTCGTCGACGCCGTCGGCGGCGAAGTCCGCCGGATAGCCGGGCGTCTCGCCCGCGGCCAGCTGCGCGTCGGCCCGGTGGATGGCGGTCTCGTGGGCCTGGCGGCGGGCCCAGAAGGCCAGCGGCGACGGCGCGTCGAGGAACGTCCAGCTGATCACGCCGGGGCCGGCCGCGCGCAGAGCCTGGATCAGGGCGCCATGGCCGTCGCGGAACCAGTCCAGCAGGCGGTCGTCGGCGGCCCCGGCGGCGAGCTGCTCGGCCTCGGTCAGCTCGGGCGCCTCAGCCCGGATCGGCACGCTGACGTAGGCCGTCGCCCACCGGTGCACGTAGCCCTGATGCCGGAGCAGATCGCGGACCTGCCAGGGCGGGCACGACGGCACGGCGGACGCCAGGCCGGCCCGCCCGGCGGCCTCGGCGAGCAGGCGGCCCTCCGCCGCCAGCGCGTCTATGTGACGATCCACGTCCATGCGGCCCATCCTGACGCACCGTCGAGTCTGGCCACAATACGATGGCAGGCGATGACGGCATTTGAGACTGCGCCGGGCCAGTCAGACGAGATCAGCCACGGCCCCGGCCAGGCCGCGGCGGCCCGGCGGGCTGGGGCGGCGCGGCCGCGCGAGCGGGCTGGGCAGGCCGGCCAGGCCACTCGTGCGCCCGGGCTGCGGGAGCGGCTAGTGCCCCCGATGCCGGGCAGCATCGCCTGGGGGTGGGCCGGGCCGCTGCTGGTCACGCTGTTCGGCGCGTTCCTGCGCTTCGACGACCTCAGCGCGCCGAAGGCCGTCGTGTTCGACGAGACCTACTACGTCGGTGACGCGTGGGCGATCCTCCAGCACGGCGTGGAGATCAATCACGTCAAGAACGCCAACCAGCTCCTGGTGCACGGCAGCACGCACATCCTGGCCGGGACGCAAGCGGAGCTGGTGGCGCATCCGCCGCTGGGCAAGGAGATGATCGCGGTCGGGGAGTGGCTGTTCGGGCTGACCCCGTTCGGCTGGCGGTTCTCCGTCGCGCTGGTCGGCACGCTGTCGATCCTGATGCTGGCCCG
>JBOHCO010001419.1:0-2654 GCA_050698895.1 Streptosporangiaceae bacterium | reverse complement strand
GCGGTGGCCCGCGGCGACGTGACGCTGGGCCTGTCCAGCCCGGAGTTCGCGGCGATGATCGAGGGCAGCCCGGTACTGGCCGGCCGGGGGCTGGAGATCCTGGCCCAGCGGGAGCGGGCGCTGAGCGACGCCATCGCCGCCGAGACCGGGGCGGACACGGTCCTGCAGCGAGTGGTGGCGGCGCAGCTAGCGGCGCCGCACCGGGTGCTGTACGCCGAGGCCAGCCTCCGCAGCCAGGCGGGCCAGCCCCGCCCGGAGATCCTCCGGGTGCTGGCGGAGGAGTCCGAGCGGGCCTTTGACCTGCTGGAGCCGTCGCTGGGCGACTACCTGATCCGGTCCGGCTGACACCGAGCTACGCCGGTCCGGCTGACACCGAGCTCTCGAAGCTCAGTCAGCTGAGCTCTAGGAGCTGCCAGAACCCGAGGACGCCGTGCGTGCTACCAGCCGCGCAGGTCGACCGGCCAGACGTCGACGACCTCGTCGCCGGAGCAGACGTAGACCCGCTCGTGGTAGGCCATGGTCGGGTCGACGTGGCCGGGCACCAGGCGGATCCGGTCCCCGACCCGGCGCGGCGGCGAGAACGTGGTGTGCTCGTCGGAGCAGAACCAGACCTTGGCCCGGGCGATGTGCGGGTTGCCGTGGTCCATGCCCAGGGTCTTGATCCCGGCGTCGGCCACGGCCCACTCGCGGCTGGCCGAGATCACGGTGGCCAGCACGAACACGGCCTGCTGGAACGGCAGGCCCAGGCGGCCGTAGGCCGAGTCCATCAGCGCGTAGGAGCCGGCCTGGATCTCGGTGGCCCAGGTATTGCAGGCGAAGGTGCCGGTCCCGCCGGCCGAGATGAGGCCACCGCCGACGCCCTCGTGCGCGGCCATCAGGCGCTCCATGGCCAGCCGGCACTGCTGCTCCCGCTCGGCCTCGTCCTCCAGGCCGACGACGTGGCCCTCGTACCCCATGACGCCGCGCACGGCCAGGCCCCGGTCGGCGGCCAGGCCGGCCAGCCGTCCGGCCTCGCCGGGCTCGCAGCCGCACCGCGGCATGCCGACGTTGACGTCGATGACCACCTCGGGCACCCCGCCGGCCACCGCGGCCTCGATGGTCTCCGGCGAGTCCACGGCGAGCGTGATCCTGGCCCCGGCCCGGACCAGGGCGCCGAGGCGAGCGGCGTTGAGGACCTCGTTGGCCAGCAGCAGGTCGTCGCCGAGGCCGGCCGCGACCATGCCCTCGCACTCACGGATGGTGGCGCAGGTGAAGCCGGAGTGCCCGGCGGCGGCCTGGCGGCGGGCCAGGCTGGTGCACTTGTGCGCCTTGACGTGCGGGCGCAGGTGCGCGCCCGGCAGCGCGGCGGCCATCACGGCGATGTTGTCGTCCAGCGCGGCCTGGTCCACGATCAGCGCCGGCGTGGGCAGGTCGGCGATCTTGCCGGGGGTCACGGCCGCCACCGTGGGCAGCCGGGGCGGGACGGCCCCGGCCCGCGGGTCGCGATCATGCCCCAGTGGTACCACGTCCAGGCCGAGATGGCGCACCCGGACAGAGGGAGCCGGGCGGGCCGCCCGCTAGGGTCGACGCGTGACTAACCGGGCAATCCTGATCACGGGCGCGTCGCGCGGCATCGGCCGGGCGACCGCCGAGGCGTTCGCCGCGCTGGGCGACCGGGTGGCCGTGCACCACCGGGACTCGGCGGCGCTGGCCGAGAAGGTGCGGGCCAGCCTGCCGGGCGACGGGCACGTCGTCGTGCAGGCCGACCTGGCCGACCCCGCGGCGGTGCGGACCATGGTGGACGCGGCGGCGCAGGCGCTGGGCGGCCTCGACGTGCTGGTCAACAACGCCGGCATCTACGAGTCGCACCCGATCACCGAGGTGTCCTACGAGGAGTGGCAGGCGGCCTGGCGGGACACCCTGGGCGTCAACCTGATCGGCGCGGCCAACGCCACGTGGTGCGCGGTCCAGCACATGAAGCCGGGCGGCCGGATCGTCAACGTCTCGTCGCGCGGCGCGTTCCGCGGTGAGCCGGGCCAGCCCGCCTACGGGGCGAGCAAGGCCGGGCTCAACGCCATGGGCCAGTCCCTGGCCAAGGCGCTCGGACCGCACGGCATCGCGGTGGGCACCGTGGCGCCGGGCTTCGTGGAGACCGACATGGCCGCCGAGCGGCTGGCCTCGCCGGACGGCGACGTGATCCGGGCCCAGAGCCCGTTCGGCCGGGTGGCCCGGCCCGAGGAGATCGCGGCCGCGGTGGTGTACCTGGCCTCGCCCGAGGCCGAGTGGGCCAGCGGCACCATCGTGGACCTCAACGGCGCGTCCTACCTGCGCAGCTGACCAGCCCGGGAGGCTGAGCCCATGAAGACACAGCTGATCGAGGTGCGCACCGGCGGGCACGAGGGCGTGTTCAACCTCACGGCCGCGTGCGAGGAGTTCGCGCGGGATGCCTCGGGTGGCGGCGACGGCCTGCTGCACCTGTTCGTGCCGCACGCCACGGCCGGGCTGGCGGTGATCGAGACCGGCGCGGGCAGCGACACCGACCTGCTGGCGGTGCTGGCCGACGTGCTGCCGGCCGATGACCGCTGGCGGCATGCGCACGGATCGCGCGGGCACGGCCGCTCGCACGTGCTCCCCGCGTTCCTGGCCCCGTACATGGTGCTCCCGGTGGTGGCCGG
>JBOHCO010001418.1:0-1829 GCA_050698895.1 Streptosporangiaceae bacterium | reverse complement strand
CGCGCGCTCGGTGGCCGCGGTGCAGTCGGTGCTGGCCTGCGGCGGGACCGCGCGCGGCGTCCGGCTGCTGTCGGCCGCGGGCTGCGAGCGGGCCAGGCAGGAGCAGTACCAGGGCGAGGACCGGGTGCTGGGCCGGACGATGCGCTACGGGATGGGCTACGGCCTGATGGGCGGCAACTGCTTCTGGGGCGGCTGGGGCGGCTCGATGATCATGATCGACTTCGGCACCCGGATGACGGTGTCCTACGTCATGAACCAGATGCTCGACCAGGGCACCACCGGCGACGGCCGGGCCCTGTCGATCGTCATGGCGGCCTACGACGGAGTGAGCTAGCGCGCGCTATGGCTCCGGGCCCAGGCCGCGTGACACACTGCAACGAAATCGGGCAATGGGTCGCGTTAGCCCCTTAGCCCGCAGGCGTTGCACACTGGGAGGGGTTGCGCCGATGGCCGAGGTCTCCGGCACCTGTGATGCCCGCTTCGAGCCCGTCAGGGCCGCCCTGGCCGAGCAGCTGGACTCGGGCAACGACCTGGGCGCCAGCATCCACGTGGATGTCGACGGCCAGGCCGTCGTGGACATCTGGGGCGGCTGGCGGGACGCCGGCCACAGCTCCCCGTGGACCGAGGACACCATCACCAACGTGTGGTCCACGACCAAGACGGTGACCAACCTGGCCGCGCTGATGCTGGCCGACCGCGGCCTGCTCGACCCGTTCGCGCCGGTGGCCCGGTACTGGCCGGAGTTCGCCGAGAACGGCAAGGAGCGCATCGAGGTCCGGCACCTCATGAGCCACACCTCGGGGGTGTCCGGCTGGGAGGCGCCGTTCACCGTCGAGGACATGTACGACTGGGAGCTGTCCACCAGCCGGCTGGCGGCACAGAAGCCGTGGTGGGAGCCCGGCACCGCGTCCGGGTACCACGCCAACAACCAGGGTCACCTCCTCGGCGAGCTGGTCCGGCGGGTGACGGGCCAGCCGCTCAAGGCGTTCGTGGCCAGCGAGATCGCCGGTCCGCTCGGCGCCGACTTCCAGATCGGCGCGGCGCAGGCCGACTGGGGGCGCATCGCGCCGGTGGTCCCGCCGCCGCCGCTGCCGTTCGACTTCGAGTCGATCGATCCCGACAGCCCGCTGTTCAAGACCTTCACCGGTCCCGTCGCCGACGCCAGCGCCGCGAACACCCCGGCCTGGCGGCAGGCCGAGCTGGGCGCGCTCAACGGCCACGCCAACGCCCGCTCGGTAGCCCGCATCCTGCGCGTGCTCGCGCTCGGCGGCACCGCGAACGGCGTCCGCCTGCTGTCGCCGGACACCATCGGGCTGATCTTCCAGGAGCAGAGCCACGGGCCTGACCTGGTGCTCGGCGTGCCGCTGCGGTTCGGCATCGGCTACGCCCTGCCGGAGACCCAGACCGTGCCGTACGTGCCGCAGGGCCGGGCCTGTTACTGGGGCGGCTGGGGCGGCTCGGTCATCCTCGCCGACACCGACTCGCGGACCACGATCAGCTACATGATGAACAAGATGGGTCCCGGGGTCATCGGGTCTGACCGCTCCGAGACGTTCGTGCGGACCATCCTGGACTGCCTGGCCTGAGCGGCCCGGCCTGAGCCGCCGGCCCGGGCTCAGCCGGGCCGGTCGGACTCGATGGTGAGCAGTTCCTCCGGGGCGTGATCGACCTGCAGCGTGGTGTGGTCCAGGCTGAACCGCTGGGCCAGCAGGTGCTCCAGGTCGCGGCGGACCTGGTGGCAGTCGGCCGGCTGGCGCACCAGCACGTGCGCGGACAGCGCCGGGAACCCGCTGGTGATCAGCCAGACGTGCACGTCGTGCACCGAGGCC